>JBBSNU010000486.1:0-4460 GCA_038260455.1 Chroococcales cyanobacterium
ACCGAACGCAAAAAAGGAGAAGAAGAACGGCAAAAATTTGTGTCGCTGATTGAAAATAGCAGCGATTTTATCGGTATGGCTACTCTCGAAGGCCAAACGCTGTTTGTCAACGAAGCCGGACGCAAAATGGTGGGTGTAGATCAGGTTTCGGAAATGCTTTATACGGAGATATGGGATTATATAGGTCACACTTTTAAACAAGAATTTACTAAAGAGATTTTGCCAAAAATGCTCAGTGACGGCCAGTGGCAAGGTGAAGGTCAAATGCAGCACTTGCACAGCCGAAAACGCATAGATGTGGTGATAAATGCTTTTCTGGTAAAGCATCCTCAAAGGAGCGAACCGCTGTGCTTTGCTGCAGTAATTCGCGATGTCACAGAACGCAAGGAAGCTGAGAGAATGCTGCGGGAACAGGCAGAACAAGAACGGCTGGTTTCGGCGATCGCCCAGCGAGTCCGGCAGTCTCTCAATCTCACTCAAACTCTGAGCACAGCCGTAGAAGAAGTGCGGCAGTTGCTGGCAACTGACCGCACGGTAATTTATCGTTTTGATTCGGAGGAAACAGCGATTGTAGTTGTGGAATCTGTGGGCGATGATTGGATGCCACTGCTGGACAGAAAACTGGAAGAAGCATCTTTTGAAGAAAGTTATGTGTCGGTGTACCGCGCTGGTAAAATTCAAGCTATTGAAGATGTTTATACGGCAAATTTGAGCGACATCCACCGAAATTTTCTGGTGAGTTTGCAGGTAAGGGCGAATTTAGTTGTACCAATTTTTATCGGTGATGAAAATCAAGAGTCGATCGCCGAAAATTTGTCTACAAGTCCCGGAATAGAATCGCACATCGCGAGTTGGGAAACCAGTCAAAATCGGTTGTGGGGATTGCTGATTGCCCATCAGTGCAGCGGCCCGCGCGTTTGGACTGATTCTGAGGTGGATTTGCTGGGAAGGTTGAGCGTGCAGTTGGCGATCGCCATTCAGCAATCTACTTTGTTTGAACAAGCGCAGCAGGCCAGAGAAGCAGCCCTGGAAGCGTCTCGAATGAAGTCGCTATTTTTAGCAAATATGAGTCACGAAATCCGCACTCCGATGAATGGAGTGATGGGGATGACTGATTTGCTGCTGAAAACAAATCTCACTCCCGAACAGCTAGACTTTGTGCAGACGCTGAAACTCAGCAGCCAAAATTTGCTTTCGATAATTAATGATATTCTCGATCTATCCAAACTGGAAGCCGGAGAAATGCGCTTGGAAACGATCAAGTTTGACCTCAGTATCTGTCTGGATGAAGTGCTGGATTTGTTGGCAACTCCCGCACAAAAAAAAGGTATAGAATTGGTGGCGCTGATTGATAGCGACGTGCCTCTACAAATTAGAGGCGACGCAGCGAGGTTGCGGCAAATCCTCACTAATTTAATCAACAATGCGATTAAGTTTACCGAAGCAGGAGAAGTAGTAATTGAGGTTTCTACTGGCAGGCCTCCGGGGTTAGTGGCAGCGAGTGCAAATCGGAAAAATTTAGACAATATGCAGCCGTTAAAACTCGGAAGCAATCGCTCGCTATTCCTGCTGTTTAAAATCAAAGATACAGGAATTGGCATAACGACAGAAGACCAAAAAAAGCTATTTCAATCTTTTACTCAAGTTGATGCTTCTACGACGAGAAAATACGGCGGCACAGGTTTAGGTCTGGCTATTTCTAAGCAGTTGGTGGAGTTGCTAGGGGGTCAAATCGGCGTGGAAAGTACGCTTGGTAAAGGCTCAACTTTTTGGTTTACTGTGCCTGCTGTTAAGGAAAATTCTACTGCTGCGAGGACAGCGTGTGAAGTGAATTTGCAAACGGTGCTGGCGGGGCGAAAAATCTTAGTTGCTAGCGATAAGCCGACATTGCGAAAAGTGCTGCTGAAAATGGCTGTTTTGTGGGGAATGGAAGTTGACGAAGTTGAAAACGGTTGGATGGCGATCGCCTCGCTGTACAAAGCTGTCAGCATTAATTGTCCTTACGCTATTGTTTTGGTTGATATTCAGTTACCGGAAATGGTGGCGGGAAGTCTGGAACGTTTGATGATTGCTGAGCAGGCTATGCAGCAAACAAAGTGGGTGGTGCTGACTTCCATTACTCAGATATCGGAGGCGAAACGCTTGGTAGATATCGGTTTTAGCGGCTATTTAACTAAACCTGTGAAAGCTCATCGGCTGTTTGATTGCTTGGTGAATGCGATCGCCCCTAGTGCTGAAATCGATCTGTCGCTGGCAAATCCCACCAACAATCAAGCCTCAGTTATTGACAATCGGGAGTTAGCCAGCTTAAAGATTTTGTTAGTTGAAGATACTCCGATCAATCAAAAAGTTGGCTTGAATCAACTCAAAGTTTTGGGATGCGTTGCGGATGTGGCAAATAACGGCGCTGAGGCGCTATCTATGATTGCCCTCAAAAAGTATGACATTGTGTTGATGGACTGTCAGATGCCGATTTTGGACGGTTACGAAGCGACGCGGGAATTGCGCCGTCTGGAAGCGACAGGCGCTGCTGGTTCGGGGGAGTTGGAGCTTCATACGGTGGTGATTGCGATGACGGCGAATGCTTTGAAGGGCGATCGGGAAAAGTGTCTGGCGGCGGGGATGGACGATTATATTAGCAAGCCCATTTCGATCGAAAAGTTAAAATCTGTACTAGAAAATTGGTCGGTAAAGTTAAAAATTGAAAGTCCCAAGTTTCAGGGCGAGGAACTCGAAAACTCTGCAGCGGATCTAGAATCTGTTGTCGATATGGCGCGTTTGCACGAAATTGCGGGCGCTGATTTAGATTTTGAGCTGGAAATTTTGCAAACTTTTGTGGTGGATACTGGCAGTTATTTAGAAGAAGCTAAGGGGGCGATTTCCTCGGGAGATGTGGAGACGCTGGCCCGCCGCGCGCATCAAATTAAAGGTGTCAGCGCTACGGCGGCGGTGCGGCGAATGCCGGATTTGGCTGCTCAACTTCAAACTCTGGCCGAATCCAACGATTTGGAGGGCGCAACGAAAATCATCGCTGAATTGGAAATAATTCTGGCGCGGGTTAAAAAGTTGACCGCTGCTGCTGAGTAATCAATCAATTTTCTAAGAAATCCTCGGCGGTTGGAAACCGCGTCTACACAAACGATGTCCGCCTCTGCGGACTAAGAAATATGGAATTTTAGAGAAATGTGCGATGGATGGAGCCCCGCTACGCTACGACTCTTCAACCCCTCTGAACTCGGGTTTTGTTTGTGTAGACGCGGTTACAACCGCCGGGTTTCTCAAATCGTATGTAAATATTTGTATTTTTTTATCACGATATTTATCTCAATGTGACAAAATTCGGAACTCTTATAACATCTTGTGTGTTGTAGCTTTTGACACTACTAAATTGAGTTATTGTGGTCAAATATAAAATAATCATTAAGCCGATAGCGATCTAGGGTGCTTTTCGTATATCGGCTTGAAACACTAAGACCAGCTTTTCGCCCAGCCCATTAACTGCGTATTTACGCTCCAAGAGGTTTTATGACTCCAGTCATGTTACGTCAACTCTGGTCGTTAATTGAGACCACCCAAGCCACTCTGTTAGTCAATTTAGACGATGCCACCCTGGTGCAGTGGCTGCTGAAGCAGTTGAAGACGAACTCTGCGCTCAATGGCAATGAAACAGATTTGTTGAACGAGTACATCGAGTCTCGGCTGTCGCTAATTCGCGATTTAGCTGAGGAGCGTTTGGCCCCCGAGCGGTTCTGAGCCGATTAAATCAAAATTGGATAAATATTGTAGGGAAGGACGATCGCCCGCAGCGGACAAAAAATACAGGCAGGTTTGGGTGCACTTGTCGCGGTTCACTATAGCTAATTTGAAGCAGCCGGAAGTTGTAAATCGGCGATCGCAACAGTTATCGACAGCTACAAGGTAGGATCGTCAGGAAAGCGTTCTACTAAAATCTATGCGTAAATGGGGATTTCTGTTGCTGGCAAGCGTGTTATTAGTCGCACCGCTAGCATCTTGTCGGGATCGATCGGCACAAACCGGACAAAATACAGCAACAACTAATGGTGAAGGCAAATCGCAACAAGGTTCGAGCCGGATAGATACAATTATCAGCCGCGGCAAACTGATTTGCGGCGTCAGCGGCGAACTGCCTGGTTTTAGCTTTGTAGACGAAAAAGGCAAATATTCGGGACTCGATGTAGATGTGTGCAGGGCGGTGGCGGCCGCAATATTTGACGATCCCGAAAAAGTCGAATACCGAAAGCTCAACGCCAAAGATAGATTTACAGTTTTGCAGTCCGGAGAAATCGACATTCTCAGCCGAAATACCACCTTTACGGCGAGTCGCGACAGCACTACGGGACTGGAATTTGCGCCGGTGATCTTTTATGACTCTCAAAGCATCATGGTCAAAAAAGACAGTGGCATCAAAAGTTTAAAAGATTTTGCGGGCAAATCGATCT
>JBBSNU010000487.1:0-4454 GCA_038260455.1 Chroococcales cyanobacterium
GCCAACTTCCGAGATGGGATGTGGTTTAAATCAAAAGTTAAAGGGCTAAAATTCACCGCCTCCGAACCTGTTCCAGTATCTTGTAAGTATGGGACTCAGTTAGTTTTACATCGTGGCAACTGGTTCGCTATTTTCCCCGAAGAATACGACTCAAAACCATCTGGGTCTAACTCCGCAATTGCTTTAGATCCTGGTATTCGGACATTCCTCACAGGTTACGACTCAGAGAAAGTGATTGAGATTGGTAGTGGAGATATCGGAAGAATCACCCGCTTATGTCAGTATCTTGACGAGTTAATGGGAAAAATCACCAAAGTGTCTGCCAAGCAAAGAAGAGCGATGAGAAAGGCTGCGGGAAGAATTAGAAGCAGGATTCAAAATCTTGTTGATGAGCTTCACAAAAAAGCTGCACATTTTCTCACCACAAATTATCAAGTTATCTTCCTGCCAACATTTGAAACGTCTCAAATGGTCAAGCGCACCAAGCGGAAGATTAACAAGAAGTCAGTACGTCAAATGTTGACATGGGCGCATTATCGCTTCAAGCAAATTATCAAACATCAAGCCGATAAAAATGGCTCGATTGTTGTTGATGTATCCGAAGCCTATACGTCTAAGACTTGTGGGAATTGTGGTCACATCCATCAAAAGCTTGGTGGTTCTAAAGTGTTCAAGTGTCCGAATTGCCAAACGGTAATTGAACGAGATTTGAACGGCGCACGTAATATCTTGTTACGTGCTTTGTCGGATTCGACCTGTTCTGTCACCAGTGACGGGATTGCGATCGTTACATCTCCAGCATTACACAGCTATGTAGAGAAATGTGAGCGCGTAAATGAATCAGTGTCATATAATCCCCACATATCAACCTGTCGAGGTTCAGCGGCTAAAATAGTTCAGATCGGCACGGCCCAAAGGCGTCAGGAACCCTTATGCAAAACTCTATGCCAAAACACTACCTCTGGGCTGTAGGTGAAGGGATCAAAGCGTGTAAACCAGGCGATCTAATCGGAGGTCGCTATTTGGTCAAGCGCGATCGGCTTCTTGTCGATACTCAACCCGAACAGTTGCCGGAACTGCCCGAAGAGATTCCGAGCGCGATCGTTCCTTATTTGAGATTGTTTGCCTATCAGTTGCACGTACCTCAAGTATACGGGTTGGTATCGTCCCAGACGAGCAAACTCTCAGGAGATATCTGGCTGTTGGAAAACGCGCCTATTGTGAAGGTGACGGAATCTTTAATGCCGGAATTGGCGGACTCCTGGAAAGGAGCCTCCGCCATGCGACAGCTAAATTGGCTGTGGCAAATTGCCAAGTTATGGCAGCCTTGTATGGCTCAGGGCGTGGCTTCCACCCTGCTGACTCCTGAACTGTTGCTGGTGTCAGGCCAGTTAGTCAGGTTTCTGGAATTGCAGCCCGATCGCAAACCGCCTAATTTGTCGCAGTTGGGCAAATTGTGGCAGCAGTGGATCGATGATGCTCACCCGACAATCGCCAATTTTTTGAGGCAACTTTGCCAGCAAATGGTCGCCGGTCAAGTGCGCCAAGGCGAACAACTCATGAGCCAGTTGGATAAAGCTCTGGCAAAATCCGGCCGATTTTACGATCGTCACATTGAGATTGCTACGGGCACAGATGTGGGCAGATCGCGGGCTCATAACGAAGATGCTTGCTATCCGCCGGACGGTACGGTATTTGCCGGACTCCCGGGCGTGTCGGCTTGCGCGATCGTCTGCGACGGTATCGGCGGACAAGACGGCGGCGAAGTCGCTTCGGAATTGGCAATTGCTGTACTTCAGGAAAAATTGCAGCTTCTGCCCCTGCATCAAGCTAATTGGGACCCGCTGAGCCTGACTTCCAAGCTCGAACGGGCCGCCTGTGCCGCTAACGACAAGATAGCCAGTCGCAACGACAGCGAACACCGCCAAGGCCGCCAGCGAATGGGAACTACCCTCGTCATGGGTTTAGCTCACATTCACGAAGTCTACATCGCCCACGTCGGAGACAGTCGGGCTTACTGGATTACCCGCACCGGCTGCTATCAAGTTACTCTCGATGACGATGTAGCTTGTCGTGAGGTGCGTTTGGGTTACTCGCTATACCGCGATGCTTTGGAACAAGTCGCCGCCGGCGCTCTGATTCAAGCTTTGGGCATTACTTCCTCGAACACTCTGCACCCGACAGTGCAGCGATTTCCGGTGGATGAGGATTGCGTTTTTCTGCTGTGCTCGGACGGTTTGAGCGATAAAGACCGGGTTGAGGAATGTTGGGAAGCGGAAATTTTGCCAATTCTCGACGGTAGCATTGATGTGGCTAAGGCGCGCGATCGACTGATCGAGATTGCTAATACTAAAAACGGTCACGATAACGTCACCGTGGCTTTGATTCACTGTCAAGCACATTTGAAAGACAATGGCAATACTTTGACAGAATTATCTATCGCACCTTTAGATCTGCCGAGCGAACTAATTTCCGACAGCGAAGATATGCCAACCGATTTGACCGGCAGCACAGCCCTGATCGAGGCTAATTCTCAACTAAAAACGCAGTTAATACAGCCGCCCGACCAAGGCAAAAGTCTATTTTCGCTGTTAGTCAAAATAGTTTTTTTGTTAGGTTTGGGAGGTGTATTTGCTTATTTTTTCATTCCTCCGGTGGGTCGGGCGATCGATACTGCCGGGGAGTCGATTTTCGGTAAACGCGGTTTAATTAATGCTCGAAGCGAACCGGATAAAACTGTTGAAACGGTATCTTCTGAACTCAAGTCTTTAGAAAAAGGCTCGTTTGTAGAAATCAAAAATTCTGGTAGTGGGGAATTGGGCGATCCAGGCGATCGCTTGGATTTGCGATCGGCGATCGGTGAGTTGACTGTCAAAGGAACAGTCCCTGCCGGCAGCGTTTTGCAGGTGACAAACAAACAGCTTACGCCTCAAGGCAATTGGCTGGAATTAAAAGTTTGTTCGCTTCCTGAAATAGTGCCGTCGAACTCTCCCAAACCAGAATCAAATAAAGATTTTTCTACTGTTTCCAAACCAGCAATCAGTCCATCTCCCGCTGCGACCAGTCCCTCGCCTTCGCCGGACATCAAGCCAACAGTTGCAGTAGAAATCGCCAAACTGCAAGCGGGAGAAATCGGATGGATTCAAGAAAAAAATGCCGTTTCTAAAGTAGCAACTAACCCAACTCCCAACCCCACTCAACAGGGGAAATGTGCTGTTGGTTATGACTCAACTCCCAATTCTAATTAATTATCGTCAGCGATCGCTCATTAGTTTTTTGTTATGCCAAATTTGGTTAATTACTCGCAATCAAGGGTATTTATTCAGATTTGTTCGTAGTGCGGACTTTAGTCCGCAGAATTAAAGCGGACTGAAGTCCGCACTACGAACCGTCACGCGCTTTATTTTAGAGTGGTACGATTTTTCTAAAGATTTGCTATGGATGAAGTCATAGCCCAGATTGGTTCGTAGTGCGGACTTTAGTCCGCAGAATTAAAGCGGACTGAAGTCCGCACTACGAACCGTCACGCGCTTTATTTGTGAGTGGTACGATTTTTCTAAAGATTTGCTATGGATGAAGTCATAGCCCAGATTGGTTGGTAGTGCGGGCGTTAGTGGGCGTAATGGATCGGACTAAAGTCCGCACTACGAACCGTCACGCGCTTTATTTTAGAGTGAGATATGCCGCTAATTCTGGAATTTCACCGGCGCGCTGCCACTCGGCTTGGCCCAGCCGTACTTTGGTGCGATCGGCAATCTTCTGCACATCTCGCAATTGCTTTTTCGTATAAGGCCCCTCGGCTTTACCGCTGCGGAATACGTACCATTCAGGCTGTTCTGGCTTAGGCTTTTTCGTTGGTGACGATCGCTTTTGAGGTGCTGACGTTGACTTTCTGACGGGCCTCATCCGAGTATTGCCCAACTCGGCTGCAAGCTGGTTGAGTTCGACTTCAACTGGATCGGCAGCGGGTAAATTAGCATTGGACGATCGCCTTTTAGCTGAATTTTTAACAGAGGGCTGACCCCTAGCAATATCTACTTCGCGACGCGAGCCCCAGAAATGCCACAGCAGCACCCAAACTAGCGCCACGATATATCCTAAAATCTGTTTTTCTGCTTCTAACCATTCTGAAGGTTCTCCAAACAGCCGAAAACCGATCGCACCAAATACGATCGCGATCAGATTAAAATAAATTAGATAAGTAGCATCATTAGCAGCTAAATGCCAACTCGTTGTATGGCGAACAAAAGATTGACTGGCTACTGTTTTATTGTGTTTCCACGCTTTTCTAGCTTGAATGTGACTGTAACCGGGAGAGTCAGCGGGCCACCATGTCGCAGCCCAATTAAGCAAATGCGCCGACCAATAATGCCAAACTGCATATCCAACTATACCGCTCCAAAATACGCAAACAACTAACAGAAAAGTTGTCAGCGGCAGTAGCTTTATTGGCA
>JBBSNU010000488.1:0-4452 GCA_038260455.1 Chroococcales cyanobacterium
AAATCTCAGAGAAATTACCAAAAAACCCTGGTTTCTTGGCAAAACATCAAGTTGGGTGGCGAGAAATTCAGCCAAATACCGGGTTTTTAGCCCCGCGCGCTCAAGTCCTATTGATAATAAACACCCGGCAATGGGATGATATTAGTTGGAAGTTGATGGGCTATGAAGTTTGAGTGAGCAAAAATACTTAGTGGTAGTTAGTGGTTAGTGAGCTGGCGATCGAACAAAATCTCAGAACAAACTAACAGAAGGGAGCTAACACCACTTTGTTAAATTGTCCAGCTTTCTGTCAATAGCCGTCAACTCAATTTTGACCAGTCAGCAACCTAAAAATTATGGGTTTTGCAGACCTATCCATCGCAGAAATAGCAGAGGACTTCCACGTCCCTGTTGAAGACGTGCTCCGCTTGTGTGACGAGTTGGAAATTGCCTACAAGCATCCTCAAACCCGTTTGGCTTTGGAAGATGTTAAGGCAATTATGTCCGCTCTCGAAAAAAGGCGCGACTCAAAACGGATTGCAGATTAGATAGCAAAATTCCTCTACCTCGGTCGGGTACGGCTGCACAAACTTTTGCCAATTGTCGCAGCCCGAAGGAATTTTCAACATAAATCTGTTTGCCAGCTACGCTCTCTTAGCGTTCAATAATTTGTCGGATTTTTTTAAGGAGAACCATGCTTAAAAGATATTTCATTGCTCTGACCGCTGTATTCTTGACATTTCAGTTATTTGTCAGCAGCGCGATGGCTGTCGAACTGAGTCCGGAGCTTCGCACTGTGACTTTAAATGACAAGGGCGCTCCGGTGGTGCTGAGCCTCAAACAAGTTCAGCAAGGCAAACGCCTGTTTAACTCAGCCTGCGCTCAATGTCACGCTGCGGGAATGACAAAAACTGACCCAAACGTGACTTTGAGTCCCAAAACTCTGGCTTTAGCAAACCCACCCCGCAACAGTATTGAGTCGCTGGTGGACTTTATGAAAAATCCCACGACTTATGACGGCTTTGAGGAAATTTCGGAACTGCATCCGAGCATGAAGAGTGCGGATATTTTTGCTGAGATGAGAAATCTCTCGGATGAGGATTTGTACGCGATTGCCGGTCACATTCTGTTGCAGCCCAAAATTGTTGGCTCCCAGTGGGCTGGCGGTAAAGGCGCTCGTTAATGGATGTTAAATTTTAGATTTTGGATTTTGGATTGGGAGAGGGCTGGGATTTGGCAAGCATTGCTGGCTGGTCGTTTTTCGCTCTAAAATCCGAAATCTAAAATTTACCAGAAAAAATGGGTTTAAAGCCTCCCCCTTGTAGGGACAACGGAAAAAATTAATTTCCCTCGCCCGCAATCCTGTTCGCGCGTAAGTCCTTCGGTCAACTGTCAACTGTCAACTGTTGAAGTCTTAACTCATTGATATCGTAAAAGGTTGTAGTCTGTCATGCAGCGTCCTGGTGTTTTTGTCTGCTTTTTGTTGGGAATTTTAATTATTTTGCCGCTGGTGCTGCTGGCACCTCAACCAGCCTTGGCTGCTTCTGATGCTTACGTGACTCGTTATTTGAAAGTCACCGAACCTGTGCCATTGGAATTGGACGCACAGGGAAACACTCGGTTATTTTCGGCTGAGGATTTGTCCTCCGGTAAGCGGTTGTTTGAGCAAAGCTGCCTCAACTGTCATGTTGGGGGAACAACTTTGCCCGATCCGACTGTATCTTTGTCTTTGACTGCTCTGGAGGGGGCAACGCCTCCGCGCACCAGCATCAATAGTTTGGTGGCGTATCTGAGAGAACCCATGACTTATGATGGTAGTGAGGAAACTTTTTGGTGCCGTCAAGTGCCGGAAAGCTGGATGCAGCAGGATGAGATTGAAAATTTGGCTGCTTTTGTGCTCCGGGCTGCTCAGAAGGCTCCGGGCTGGGGCGTGGACAATTTTGAGAGTTGAACGGCTTTTGACCAAAAAGTGTAAATTACTAGAAAAATCCCGATCGCGACTGCGTGTTTGTGCCTGATTAAACAGGTAAAATAACTAAAGAACCACCTTCAAAAGTGTCCATTAGAGGAGAACTGCGTTGAAAAGACTCTTATCGATCGCCCTGTTAGCGATCGCAATTTTTACCGTCGGCTTCGGCCGCCCTGCTTTGGCAGGCGATGCTGCTAACGGAGCTAAACTCTTTAGCGCCAACTGTTCTGCTTGTCACATCGGTGGCGGCAACGTCGTTATGGCAATGAAAACCTTGAAAAAGGATGCTCTTGAAAAGTACGGCATGAATTCCCTCGAAGCTATTACCGCTCAGGTAACTAAGGGCAAAAATGCTATGCCTGCTTTTGCCGGTCGCTTGAAGCCCGAACAAATCGAGGATGTCGCTACCTACGTGATCGAACAATCTGAGAAAGACTGGAAAGGCTAAACTGCCTCTTTGAAGTCGGACAAGCTGGACTTGATTTAATTTAAAACTTGTCCTCCCGATCGCACCCTCTCTCTCTCTTTTGCGAATAAATATCGGTTTGCAGCGATCTTAACCTGTTTGGGAAAGCGCGCCAGAAATCGGATTTTTATTTACCAAAGCGCGAGGGAGGGCAATTCGATTTTAGATTTTAGATTTTAGATTGAAGATTTTAGATTGGTGATTCAAGATTGGAGATTGGAGATTCAAGATTCAAGATTCAAGATTCAAGATTCAAGATTCAAGATTCAAGATTGGTGATTTTGTATAAATTGTCAAGCACGTTATATTAAGAATTATTATTTCGGTTGATAAATAAGAAATCGGTGCTAGGATATAATACCTTATTAGCAAAGCCTTGAAATCAAAATTAAAGTCGATCGCGAAAGTGCACTCTACATCTACCATGAACGTAAAAACATCAGCAAAAGTTAAAACTCTCGGAGACGCAGCCTCTGGTGCGATCGAGAAATATTTTCGCAAAACAATAGCGCACGAGGCTGAAGTTATCAAAGACAAAGATGCAGAAGAACTTCACCAAATGCGCGTAGGATTGCGGCGTTTGCGATCGGCTGTAACGGGTTTTGCCCCGGTTTTAGACTGGCCAAAAGAAGCTTCTGAACGCAAAATTGGTAAGGTGGGGCGGATTCTGGGAACGCTCAGGGATTTGGACGTGATGCTCGAAAGTCTCCAAAACCGCTATTACCCGAATTTGCCGACTGACGAACAGGAAGTTTTGGATGAGGCTTTGTTGCATTTGCTCAAACAGCGGCGCCGGGCTTTGAAAGGGGTGAGGGCTGTTTTGGAGCGCAAAAGTTACCAATCGCTGAAAAAGTCGATCGAGGATTGGCTGGAAAAACCGCAGTTTCGGGCGATCGAACAGTTGCCAATTGCTGAGGTTTTGCCGGATTTACTGTTACCTCAAGTCAGCGAGTTTTTCCTGCATCCGGCTTGGCTGCTGGGCACGGAATATGAGGATGGCAAAGTTAAGGTTTGTGATGATTTGAATGAGTCGGCTGTGGAAGAGAAGTTAGCAGCGGAAGGAACTATTCTGCACGATTTGCGGAAACAAGCCAAGCGGGTTCGCTATTTGATGAATCTATTTGATGATTTTTACGGCGAGACTTATGAAGCTTATGTGGATGATTTGAAAGCTGTTCAGGAATGTTTGGGCGATATTCAAGACAGTGAAGTTTTAGGGGAGTTTCTGACAGATTTTGTCGATCGCGATTTGCAAAAAGAGTTGCCGCAACTGGCTGGTTTGTTGGCCCAAAAGCGCTACGAAGCTTGGCAAAAGTGGCAGGTTTTGCAGAATAAGTATTTGAGTTCGGAAGTTCGGCAAGGTTGGCGCTCGACTTTAATTAATCCTGTGATTAAAGATGCTGCTAATGGGGATTCGCCGGAGCAAAATTAGGTTTTTTGGGTACATAAAGTGCGTGAATGGTAGCTATCCTGTAGGGAATCGCCCGCGCCGATTAGAAGCCGGACACGGCATTGTAACGTCCCTGCTGATATGGCGTAAAATAGCAGATATTTGTAGGGAAACTGCAAGGCCGTATCCCAACTCAAGAAAGGGCGATCGCGCTTGGGAATAGAGCTAAAGAAAGGGTTCTCGCCCGATGTGTTAAAATCAGGATTAGAGTGAGAACTAAGTAGGTATTGCAAAAAAGATGCCTCGTATCTTTACAGCAATCTTTTATTGGGAAGAAGATGTTTATGTGGCAGAATGTCCTGAAGTGGGAACTGCTAGCCAGGGCGAAACAATTGAAGAAGCGATCGCCAATCTGAAAGAATCAACAGAACTCTATTTAGACGAATTATATTTTTAGAATGGTAAATTTTTAGGCGATCGCGCTTTAGGAAAGAAAGGGCGATCGTTAATGGCGTATTATTTTGACCACCAGGAGGAGATAGACGGCGAAATTCGCAGCGAGTGGGGGGAAGCGGAACAAGCAAAATCTCAAAAAGTGCGATCGAAAGCTTCCTGCTAACAAGGTTGTGCAGCCATTGTGGTAAATTC
>JBBSNU010000489.1:0-4452 GCA_038260455.1 Chroococcales cyanobacterium
CCCGCGCCGCCGGGGAAAGCACAAAATATTTATCGGTATGGCCCCCGGTGTCGGCAAAACTTTCCGAATGCTAGAAGAAGGACACAGGCTCAAATCTGAAGGCATAGATGTGGCCGTCGGACTGTTAGAAACTCACGGGCGGAAAGAAACAGCAGCTAAAGCTGAAGGACTGGAAATAGTCCCGCGAAAAACAATGCTGCGAAGCGAAAAAAAGCTCGCAGAAATGGATGCGGAAGCAGTCATAGAACGCCGCCCTCAACTAGCATTAGTAGACGAACTGGCTCATACAAATATTCCCGGTTCTCTGCGAGAAAAACGACATCAAGATGTCGAAGAAATTCTCAATGCTGGAATTGATGTTTTTTCCACGCTCAACATTCAGCACATAGAAAGTCTCAACGATTTAGTAGCTCGAATTACTGGAGTTGTCGTGCGAGAGCGAGTGCCCGATAGCGTCCTCGAAACTGCTGATGAAATAGTGGTTGTGGATGTCACGCCGGAAACTCTAGAAACAAGGTTGTTAGAAGGCAAAATTTACGCTCCCGAAAAAATTGAACAATCTTTAAAAAACTTTTTCCAGCGCCGTCATTTAATTGCTTTGCGAGAACTAGCCCTGCGAGAAGTTGCAGACAGTGTTGAAGACGATGCAGGAACTTTAAAAGGTCAAGTTTGTAACATTCACGAACGAGTTTTAGTATGCCTTTCCACTTATCCTAATTCCTTGCAACTGCTGCGGCGGGGCGCGAGGATTGCTAACTACATGAATGCCCCGTTTTATGCTGTGTTTGTTAACGATCCAGACAAATTTTTAACAAAACCGGAAAGCTTGCACGTTGAAACTTGTGAGAAAATCTGTAAGGAATTTAACGGACAATTTTTGCGGGTAAACGGTAACAATATAGCCCAAGCAATTTCGGATGTAGCCAAACACTATCGAATTACTCAAATTGTGATCGGCGAAAGCCAGCAATCCAGGTGGAAGTTGCTGCTGCGCGGCTCCTTGACTCAACAGTTAGTACGATCGCTCAAACACGTAGATTTGCACATCATTGCTACTGATAAAAGCGGGGCTCCTAATTAGTCAACAGTCATCAATCATATCATATCCGCTTGATTATAGTAACAAAAAAAGGTTCGTAGTACGGACTTTAGTCCGCTTTCATTCTGCGGACTAAAGTCCGCACTACGAACCAATTTTATTGCGGTCAATCGACAGGACACGATATCATTAATCATCAATCTGATGATGTTTGGTAACTTAGTCTTAACACTTCTACAGACTGGTTTTACCAATAATCTATAATTCATATAGCAATCCTAAATGATATGCAAAAATTTATAAATTATAATAATTAGGGAGTATAATAATACTTGGATACTGGAAAACTGCAAAAAAACAATATGTCTGAGCCACACTATTTACAAGAGTTAAATGATTTTATAGATGGCAATCCCGACCCGAGAGAACTGAAGCGAGCAATGTCCGTAATGATGTGGATTGAGGGCGTGCCTGGTTCGCAAATTAAAAAAATATTAAATGTATCAGCAACATTTATCAGTCAATCCAAAATGAAATTTATCAAAAATGGAGTTGAAGGATTAAAGCTGAGGTATCAAGGGTCAAAAGCATATCTAAGTCGAGCGCAACGCCTAGAGATTGTCAATTACTTAGATACTCAAGAATATTTGAGCTTACAGGAGTTTCAGATATATATACAGGACAAGTATGATGTTCATTTCAAATCAAATCAAAGTTATTATACATTACTTGATGAAGCCAAGATTAGCTGGGAAAAAACTCAAAAAAGTAATCCCAAAAAAAACGATGAATTGGTAAAAACAAAAAAGATAGAAATCGAGAAAATTCTCGCCGAAAACCGATGGGAGATAGAAGCTGGAAAGCTTGTCGTGTATATGATTGATGAGTGTCATCTCCTATGGGGTGATGTTTGTGGATATGTTTGGGGAAAAACGAATGAAAGAATAGAAGTACCTATGACAAATCAGAGAGAAAGGCAAACATATTTTGGTGCCCTAAACTATCAAACAAAAGAATTTTTCGTTCAAGAATATGAAGCCGGAAATTCAAAAAATACAGTTTTGTTTGTGAAATACCTCCAAAATCTAAATAAAGGAGCTAGAATTTTAATATTTTGGGATGGAGCAAGTTATCATAAATACGGAGAAATGCGAGATTATCTTAATGAGGTGAATCAAGATTTAGAAAAATCTGAATGGTTAATAAGATGTGAATTATTTGCACCTAATGCACCTGAGCAAAATCCTGTAGAAGATATTTGGCTTCAAGGCAAAAGATTTTTGAGAGAACATTGGTATTTATGTAAATCTTTCCCACTTATAAAAAAATTATTTATGCTGGTAACTCATTGTCAATTTTTTCATTTTCCCAAGTTATATATGTATGACTTTTTTGTTGAAAAGCCTGAATTAATACCAACTTAATCACGATTAGTGAATCCCGATTCGTTTGCAACTGATTTAGGATTGCTATACTAACAATTTCTATCAACCCGCCACCACCACGCGACCAAATTTTATGGCCGAGAATTCAACGGAGATGATATCGCAACTGTAACTTTCGGAGGATAGCAGGCTCTAGCATAAGACGGATGTGCTAAAAGTATTTACCTGTTATCGTCGCAATTGTTAACCTGATTAAAAGTGCGATCGCTATGGTGGATATTTACATTCTCGACTTGCTAGCAATTGGCATCCTCCTGCTGACAGTCACCTTGGGTTCGGGATGGATTTCGCGATTGCCACTGTCTTATGCTTTAATTTATCTAATTGTCGGTATCGGATTGGGGCCCTACGGCATCAACCTAATTCAATTGCGGCCAGAAGCTATATTTTTAGAAAGACTTACAGAATTTGTAGTAATTGTTTCTCTGTTCAGTTGCGGCTTAAAAATGAATCGCCCGCTGCAACTTTGGGCTTGGAATTCCACAGCGCGGCTGATCGGTTTTTTAATGCCAATTTCGATTTTTGCTGTGGCTGCAGTTGCTCATTGGTTTGTGAAATTAGATTGGGGGCCGGCTATTTTATTGGGAGCAATTCTCGCACCCACCGATCCAGTTTTAGCCTCAGAAGTTCAGTTAGCTAATATAGACGATCGCGATGAATTGCGTTTTGGCTTAACATCGGAAGGCGGTTTGAACGATGCTTTAGCTTTTCCCTTCGTTTATTTCGGCATTTATGCGATGAAAGATAACAATTGGCCGAACTGGTTTTCGCAGTGGGCGGCAGTTGACTTAATTTGGGCGATCGCCGCAGGTCTCGTGATGGGCATTTTAGTAGCGAAAGCCGTCACCTGGATCGATCGCCAATTGCAACGCTACAGACCGGCCGACGAATTAATGGAAGATTTCATCGCCCTCAGCACAATTCTGCTCACCTATTCCCTCACAGAAGTAGTCAACGGCTACGGATTCCTCGCAGTTTTTGTATCAGGAATTGTGGTGCAGCGCAGTTACCGCAATCCAGAAAAACCGCTTTCCCAACTGCACTTTACCGAGCGCATTGAAAAGTTAATGGAAGTAGGAACAATTTTACTATTAGGTTCGCTCCTGCGCCTAGAACCTCTGGTAGCACATGGAGGCTACGCCCTCTTAATAGCTGGATTGTTAATCTTTTTCATCCGGCCTGTGGGAGCTTGGATCAGTACGATCGGCAGTCGATTGCATCCCGCCAGCCGCTTGCTGTGCGGTTGGTTCGGCATTCGTGGCGTGGGTTCAATCTATTATCTTACCTATGCTTTCGGTCACGGATTGAAAGGAGAAATCGGCGAAAAAATTGCCTGGATTACTTTTACAACTATCGTAATTTCTGTGATTGTCCACGGCATTAGTGCCACCCCGTTAATGAACTGGTACGATCGCCGAATTAAACCTCAAGTATCGGATTTAATTTAATTTAGCCACGCATCCTATACAGATTGTATGTGATTTTTGTAAAGACACGGCACTGCCCATAGGTGTCAACTTAAGGTCAAACCTAGTCATAGACCGCTGTCTGTCGATTAGGGCCAGATCCCCCCTAGCCCCCCTTAAGAAGCAGGGTGGATTAATTGTCAACGCAATAATGTATCATAGAAGAGGTAATCAGATATTATCATCAGGTAAAACTATCATTATAGGACAAAGAATTAATGAATTTATTGGAAGCAATTAAATTAGTTCCAGATCATCGAAAAAAAAGAGGAATTAGACATCCACTCTGGCTAATCCTAACAATAATTTTGTTGGGCAGTTGTACGGGATATTGGGGGTATAAACCTTTAGTTGAGTTCACTGAAAATCATCGAAAAGCCCTCATAAAATTATTTAACCTCCCAAGAGATATTAGCTTCCCATCAGATTCAACGTTCAGAAATATAATTCAATCATTAGATTTTGAGATTTTAGCCATTCTTTTTAATACCTGGTCTAGAGA
>JBBSNU010000490.1:0-4445 GCA_038260455.1 Chroococcales cyanobacterium
CAGCGGCAAGTCTAAATCTTTGGCGATCGCCTGCACGACAGGATAACTTTCGGGATGAACTGCTGTATTGTCCAGCGGGTTTTCGCCGCCGCGAATGCGAAGAAAGCCGGCTGCTTGTTCAAAAGCTTTGGGCCCTAGTTTGGGGACTTTTAGGAGTTGGCGGCGATTTTTAAACGCGCCGTTTTCGTTGCGGTAATTGACGATATTTTTGGCAACTGTTGCGGTCATTCCTGACACAAACGTTAGCAGTTCTTTGGAGGCTGTGTTTAAGTCAACTCCGACATAGTTAACGCAGCTTTCGACTGTTTCGTCGAGTTTCTTTTTGAGCAGCTTTTGGTCAACGTCGTGCTGGTATTGACCGACTCCGATGGATTTAGGGTCAATTTTCACAAGTTCGGCGAGGGGGTCTTGCAAGCGCCGTCCGATGCTGACTGCGCCGCGGACGGTGATGTCGAGGTCTGGAAATTCGGCGATCGCCACATCACTCGCTGAATAAATCGATGCGCCGGATTCGTTCACCATGACTTTAATCGGTTTTCTGTCCATATCTGCCAAAACTTCCGACACAAACTCGTCTGTTTCGCGGGAAGCTGTACCGTTGCCGATCGCAATTAATTCAATTTTATATTTTTCCAGCAAATGCTTGACAATTTTACCAGCTTGCTGTCTTTGACCGACCGCCTGGTGCGGGAAAATTGCTTGATATTCCAAAAACTGCCCAGTTTCGTCGAGGGCGGAAACTTTGCACCCGGTGCGAAATCCCGGATCGATCGCCAATGTGGGTTTCATTCCCGCCGGCGCAGACAGCAACAACTCGCGGAGGTTGGTTTCAAAGGTGGCGATGGACTCGATATCGGCGCCTGCTTTGTGGTGCGATCGCACTTCCGTAATTAGCGAAGTCTTCATCAGTCGGTTGAAGGCATCCTTCAAGGTCGATCGATAAAACTCCTTAACTGCTGCTATCTTAGTTCTAATTTCCTGAGATTCCAAATAAGCCATCACCGCCGATTCATCAAAGGCTAAGTCTAAATCTAAAACCCCCTCCGTTTCCCCGCGAAACAGCGCCAACATATTATGTGACTGAACATTTTTCGCAGCAACTTGATAACTGCGGTACATTTCAAATTTAGTGCTTCCTTCCGGGAAATCATCTTTAATTTTCGAGACAAAAACCCCAGTTTTCATCAAAAAATCTCGCAAATAAGCTCGGTATTCAGCTTGTTCTGAAACCGTCTCCGCCAAAATATCCCCAGCACCTTTAAGAGCATCTTCAGCAGTTTTTACGCCCTTTTCTTCCGACACATATTTGCTAGCTTCCGCTGCGATATCCGCCGGTTGAGCAGTCGGTAAATTCAGACACTTAATAAAAATTGCCAGCGGTTCCAAACCTTTTTCTCTGGCAATTGTCGCCCGCGTCCGCCGCTTCGGTTTGTAAGGCAGATAAAGGTCTTCGAGTTCGTTTTTTTGCAAGCACGACTCAATTTTGGCTTGCAATTCGGTCGTGAGTTTGTCCTGGGAGGCGATCGTATCTAAAATTGATTTTTTGCGGTCTTCGATTTCCGTCAAATAGGTAAAGCGATCGGAAATATCTCGCAAATGAATTTCGTTGAGGGAATCGGTACGTTCTTTGCGGTAGCGGGCAATAAACGGAATAGTTGCTCCCTCGGCAAAAAGTTCCAGAGCATTATTAACTTGGGAAAGATTGATATCAAGTTCTCGAGCAATCAGTTGAGGAATGTTGAGCATAGTGCAGATTTTAGAGTCAATTGCTGGCGGTTAATAAATTATTTAGCAGTTGCGCGAATTAAAAGGGAAATGAACCGCTTTCGTCGCAGAGGACTTTGAGAGAATTTTATCGATAGTCCTAAGTAAGTCATTGCCAAAAAAAACAATAGTATCTTGTAGGGGCGGGTTTAGCTAAGAATCTCTGATACAAGCGAGAAGATGAAGGCAAAACCCGCCCTCTTCATCTAATCTTTATTTATACCCATCTACTTAGCACTGTTAAAATGATGTTAGCATAAATGCAGTAATTTCTCAATATTATATGTTGCCTTTTAAATATCCTGTGCCGCAAAGCGATCCGCCGCGATCGCCCAGAGAAACGCTGCCGACAATGTACGATTTACCTAGCGAAGACCCGGAGGAACCTGGTTTGCCTGACGAATTTCACGATTTGCAGCCGCAGTTGTTAACCCTGGCGTTTCGCCCTCGGAATTATCCGGCTTCTGAGATATTTAGCGGCACCGATATGAACCTTTACTATGACGTGCAGCATCCTCTGTGGCACAAGCGCCCTGATTGGTTTGGAGTTGTGGGAGTTCCGAGACTTTACGATGGATCTGAACTGCGGATGAGTTACGTTACTTGGCAGGAAGGCGTGAATCCTTTTGTAATTGTGGAACTACTTTCGCCGGGAACAGAAAAGGAAGATTTAGGCACAAATATCGATGAAGAAAATTTTCCAACTCAGCCGAAATCTGCGGGTAACGGGCAAGTTTTGGAACAGGAGGCAAAAGAGAAACCTCCTAGTAAATGGGAGGTTTACGAGCAAATTTTGCGGGTTCCTATTTATGCTGTGTTCAGTCGCTATACTAACAGGTTGCGAGTGTTTCAATTGAATGCCGGACACTATCAAGAATTAGAATTGTCTGACTCGCGAGTGTGGATTGCCGATCTAAGTTTGGGCTTGGGTTTGTGGCAAGGGGAGTTTCAGGGAATCGATCGCCTGTGGTTGCGCTGGTATGATGTTGATGGGAATTGGATTCTGACTGAAGCGGAACAGCAACGGCAGCGGGCTGAGTCAGCGGAATCTAGGGCCGAGGAATCTGAGTCTAGGGCTGAGTCAGCGGAAGCTCAATTGCAGTCTTTGATTCAGCGGCTGCGGGAATCTGGCATAGATCCCGATCGATTTTTAAACCGTTAGACAAAACGGCGGTTGAAACCGCGTCTAGACAAACAAAGTCCGCCGACGCGGACTGAAGAAGATAACGTAACTTTAACCCAATATGCTTGGGATTAAGACGGTAGTTTCAACCGCCATTTCTTCAACCCGCGCACCATCCGGGTTTTGTTTGTACAAACGCGGTTTAAACCGCTAGTTTTTTGAGTTGATTGGTAACACTATTTGCAGTCAACTCATCCGCGTAAGGCGACTGATGCAAATAAGCCTTACCCGCAGAACCAAAAAGTTGCAGTTTACCAGAAATCACCGATCGCATAGCATCGATCGCCTTTTGCATAACTTCCAACAAATCCGGGTCTGACAAAGAGTTGCTAGTTTTCAACACATCCATATAAGCATCGCGAACTTCCGTATTCACATTAAACTTAGACACACCTAATTTAATAGATTGATTAATCATCGATTCTGGCAAACCGCTAGCGCCGTGCAACACTAACGGCACCGAAACAGAAGCCCGTATTTTTGCCAAACGCGGAAAATCGAGTTTCGGTTCGCTGAAATATTTGCCGTGAACGTTGCCAATTGTCACCGCTAAAAAATCCACCTTAGTTGCTGCAATAAACTCTACTGCTTCCACTGGATCGGTCATTTTTGCCGCTTTTTCTTCGATTGTCAAACCGTCTTCCGTGCCGCTAATTCTGCCGATTTCTGCTTCAACCACCGCACCGTTAGCGTGGGATAATTTAGTCATTTCGCGAGTAAATATTAAATTTTGTTCGTATGACAAAGGAGAACCGTCAGCCATAATTGACTTGATGCCGGCGGCTAGGGCGAGGTGAATATCTTTTTCTGAGGTGCTGTGATCTAAGTGTACTGCGATCGGCACTACAGATTTCCGCGCGGCTTCCATGCAAAGCGCGACTAAAGGCGATTTTCCGTATTTGAGGGCGCTGGGGTGAAGTTGCAGCATCGCAGGACTTTGCAGCGCTTCGGCGGCATCGATGACGGCTTTTACTCCTTCGAGATTGTACACGTTAAAAGCGCCGATCGCATAAGCGTTTCTCCGGGCCGTGTTCAGCAATTCGCTAGTTGAGGCGAGCATAAGTACCTGGCTTAAAAACTTTTCAGAAGGAAGAAGGAAGAAGGAAGAAGGAAGAAGGAAGAAGGAACCCGTAGGGTGCGTCGCCATCGACAATCCCTAAACAAACATCAACAATCTCACAGCGACGCACCTTATACAATAGTTATTGTACGGTACGTCAGGGCTGAATATTTTGACAAAAACCAATAATTATCCCCCTGACGCATCCTACAGTTAGCTACATTTTGTATGCGAATTCTTTGGTAATGTGCTTACTGCCCACCTACGAATTCATTTACTATTTTTGTGCGTTACCAGCGTGCAAACCGCACTCTTTCATCGTCGATTCTTCCCACCACCAACGGCCTTCGCGTTCGTGTTGGTTGGGCAATACTGGTTTCGTACAAGGTTCGCAACCAATGCTGACAAAACCGCGTTCGTGCAACTTATTGTAAGGCA
>JBBSNU010000491.1:0-4428 GCA_038260455.1 Chroococcales cyanobacterium
AAATAGCCTTGCAAGAAGCCTTACACAAAGCTGAAGCAGGTTCCAGAGCTAAAAGCACTTTTTTAGCCAATATGAGCCACGAGCTGCGGACACCGCTCAACGCCATTATCGGTTACAGCGAAATGCTACAAGAAGAAGCACACGAATCGGGACTAAAAAACATCATTCCCGATACCCAAAAAATTCATAACGCAGGCAAACACTTGCTGACTTTAATCAACGACATTCTCGATCTTTCTAAGATAGAAGCAGGTCGGATGGAGCTTTACTTAGAAAAATTTGACATCGGTAATTTAATAGAAGAAGTCGTTGCAACTTTGCACCCTTTAGTCGAAAAAAATCACAATCAATTGCAAGTTTCTTACTCTCCGAATTTGGGAGTCATGTATGCAGATTTAACTAAAGTCCGGCAAATTCTGTTCAATTTGCTCTCGAATGCCTTGAAGTTTACCGAAGGTGGAACGGTGCTGCTGAGCGCGACTAGGGAACCAGAAGGCGGCAGCGATTGGGTTTGTTTGCAGGTATCTGATACGGGCATTGGAATGTCGGCTGGGCAGCAGCAGAGTTTGTTTCAACCTTTTGTACAAGGCGATGCTTCGACTACTCGCAAGTACGGCGGCACCGGTTTGGGATTGACGATTAGCCGCTTGTTTTGTCAGATGATGGGCGGCGATATTAGTCTTGAGAGTCAGTTGGATGTTGGCTCTACTTTTACTGTTAAATTAAAGGCACAAGTTGAGATTAGTCATTAGTCATTGGGCATTGGCCAAACAGGGCATTGGGCATTGGCCAAACAGGGCATTGGCCAAACAGGGCATTGGCCAAACAGGGCATTGGGCATTAGTCATCAGTCATTGGTCATTAGTCATTAGTCATTGGTCATTAGTAATTAGTAATTAGTCAACCGATTCTCAATGACCAACCGCTAATAATATCATGTCCGGTGGATTGAATGCAATCAATAAGGTTCGTAGTGCGGACTTGCATACGCTCCATTTCGCGGACTCAAGTCCGCACTAAAAACCGTTTTTGTTGTGGTAATCGATCGGACTTAATATACCAGTTCTCACAAAAATTAGGTATAGATCTAAAATCTAAAATCTAAAATCGATGGCTTCTGAGGTTTTTGAGACAGGCTATATGACCTATTCCCAATGACCTATTCCCAATTATCATTATCTGTTAATTGTGACACCGATCGCGATCGACCTCTGTTGCTCATCACACAATAGTATTTTGTCCCAGCTTACAATATCTTATTATCATAAACTTGTGCCGTCGCCCGGATCTAGCGCCCCGCTGCATTATTCAAAAGTCGCACCTCAACCCGATCGAGGGGGGATTGCTTGTAGACAGACAATTTGGTAAAAGTAATGCTAGGGTCGCTAACCAGTAGAAGGCAAAAGTTAACAGGAAATCAGGAATTATCAAAGGCTTAAGGAGGCAGAAACACAATCGGTGTCTTTTGCCGAATCCAGAAAACCTTCAAACAGCAGCCTCTACAGGCTTTATAGCAATGCCGCCTTCAACAGCGCGCAAGTTATCAGAATCAAAGGAGTGCATCTACATCATGTCAATTAAACCTTGCAGTCAACCGCTAAACACAAATCCTTTCACTTGTCATCGCGATCCCGCTACAGGCAGGTGGACTACTGTAATCGCAACAGTTGAGAACCCTTGCGGAACAGATTCTAGTTGGAAAGCAAAAGCCGAAAGCGAAAACGAAGGTAAAGCAGAAACAACAATTTCTGCTTTACCTACAATCTCGTTGGCCAAAAAACGCCTTTCCTTCTCATTGCCTCCGTTCAAAAAGCTGGCCAAAAAATCTGTTGTCACTCTCAGCAGGTAGCCATCGCCCCGGGCCCGATCTAGTTTCCACGGTTACGCCCGGGCGATCGCCAAACAAAAAAAACCAACTTATCCATAGCATAAATTGCCAAAAAGCGATATACTGCCAGCAAACTTTCTCCTTCAAGATCCGTGAAGTATTTGCTCGATCGCTTCGTCCAATTTGTATGGACAGACCGACCAATTCGCCAACGGGGAACAGTCATTGTTGCTATCCCCGTGATTTGTCTGTTTGCTTCGCTGATAGGAATTGCAGGTCTCCGCGATAGCGCCCTACACCTAAGAAAGCGAGCAGATACTAATAAAATAATACTTCAGGAAACTAACCGCTTGTTAGCGACGATGGTGGAGGCAGAGACGGGCATTCGGGGTTACGGGTTGACGAAACGCCGCGAATTTCTATCACCCTACTTAGAAGCAAAGAAGAGTTTGCCTCCGCTGCTAGCTAAAGTCCAGGTTATAGTTCAAGAAAATAAACTGCAATCTCAGCGATTTGAAGAAATTAAAAAAAGTAGCGAACAGTATATAAATTTGTTGCAAAACACTTTGAATAAGCTCGACAATTCAGCAACCAGCTTACAGTCGCCGGAAATAATTCAGGTGTTTGCTCAAGGCAAATTGAAGATGGATAACCTCCGCGCAAAAATTAAGGTGTTTGCTGATGCCAGCGAAGCCTACCAAAAAGCTGTAGATCGGAAAATACAGGAGTTGAGAGATTTCACTAATGTCCTGCAATTTGCTGGTTTGCTTTTCAACTGTTTGGGTGCAGGGGCTGCCTGGTATTTATTTGATAGTTTAGAAAAGGAATTGAGGAAGCGGGAAGCTGGCTTAGAAGAAAGCAAAACTCGCATTCAAGCTGTGGTAGATAATGCGGCTGACGCGATCATTACTTTGGATGAAAGGGGAAATATTGAGTCTTTTAATGCGGCCGCCGAAAAGATTTTTTGCAAAAAAGCCGATCGCACAATTGGCTCGAACCTGCGCGGGCTGATAGCTAAACCGCAACCGCACTGCAGCGCCGGAGATTATTCGATCGAATATTTTACATTAAATCCCAATGCTAAGCTGAAAACTTACCAGCAAGAAACAATGGGACTTCGCAGCGACGGAATCAAGTTTCCGATGGAGTTGGCCATCAGCGAAATGCGTCTGGCAAATCAACAGTTGTTTATTGCGATTTGCCGCGATGTCAGAGGGCGGAAACAAACTGAGGAAACTCTCCGCAAGCAAGCGCAAATGCTTGATTTGGCGAACGATACGATCGCGGTACTAGACTTGAAAGGGGAGATTTATTATTGGAATTTGGGGGCGAAGTGGCTCTACGGGTGGCGGAAGTCGGAAGCAACAGGCAAAAATATTCACGAGATTTTGCAAACTGAATGGAAGCAGCCTTTTGAGCAAGTTCAAAAAATGCTTTTTGAGCAGGGTTCTTGGCAAGGGGAACTGGTGCGAACCAAGCAAGACGGCACAAAAATAACGGTGGCCAGCAGGTGGACTTTGCAGCACGACGAGCAAGATCAACCGCTGGCTATTTTGGAAATCAGCAACGATATTAGCGATCGCAAACGCTCAGAAATTGCCTTAGCCGAAAGCGCCCTGCGGTTTCGCCATACTTTTGAACAAGCGGCTGTCGGCATGGCTCAAACCAGTGTAGAAGGCAAATTTATGTTGGTCAATCAAAAACTTTGCGAAATTTTGGGCTACAGTCGCCAAGAATTGATGCAGAAAAAAAATCAGGAGATTACTTTGCCGGAAGATTTGGCAAAGGAATTAGAATTTTTGCGCCAATTGTTAGCAGGAGAAATTGATAATTACTGTGTAGAAAAGCGCTTTGTCCGCAAAGACAGAGAGTTGGTGTGGACAAACTTGACGGTTTCGCTGCTGCGAGAACAAAATGGCCGTCAATTTTTGATGTGCGTGATAGAGGATATTAGGGAACGCAAACAAGCTGAGGAATCGCTCAAGTTGCGCGCTAGAGAGTTGAGTTGGACGGCGCAGTCGCTGGCTCAAATGACGAGTGTTTTGAGAAAGCGGAATCAAGAATTAGACCAGTTTGCTTATGTAGTTTCTCACGATTTGAAAGCGCCGCTCAGGGCGATCGCAAATCTCAGCAGTTGGATAGAAGAAGACCTCAGCGACTCGATGACAGAGGATACTCTGCACCAAATGAACCTGCTGCGCGGCAGAGTTCACAGGATGGAAGCTTTGATTGAGGGACTGCTGCAATATTCTCGCGTCGGGCGCATTCAAGTAGCTTCAGAAACGGTAAAAGTTGAGCAGTTATTAGCAGAAATTATTGATTCCTTGGCGCCGCCGGCGGGATTTGAGGTGAAATTTGAACCGGGAATGCCAACTTTTGTCGCCGAAAGATTGCCGTTGCAGCAAGTTTTTGCTAATTTAATTAGTAACGCTATCAAGCACAATCGAAGTGAATCCGGTCACGTAAACATATCCGTTACAGAGTTAGATGATTTTTACGAATTTTCAGTAGCCGATGACGGGCCGGGGATTGCGGCTCAATATCACGATAAAATTTTTGTGATTTTTCAGACCTTGGAAGCTCGCGATAAAGTTGAAAAT
>JBBSNU010000492.1:0-4398 GCA_038260455.1 Chroococcales cyanobacterium
GCAAGGTCTAGCTCTCGCAGAAGCGTTAACCTGGGCGGCAGACAAAAGTTTGAGCGATCGCGATTATCAATTCCTATCAGCTAGCCAAGAACTAGAAAAGCAGCAAGTTCAAAGAGCTTTGGAACTAGAAAAAGCAGCCTCGCAAATATTGGTCGAAGCAAATTTAGTATTGACTCAAGCTCAGCAAAAAGCTAAGCGAACAGTCCAATGGAGTTTGTTGGGACTCGCTGTAATTTCGGCAATTTCTGCCAGCGTCGCATTGCACGCTGAGCGATTTGTTGCTCGCGCCCAAAATCAAAAAAAACAAGCGATCATTACCCAAATAAAAGCTCTAAACTCCACCGCCAATTTTTCCCTAAACTACGACCAGCTAGGAGCTTTAATCGCAGCAGTCAGCAGCGCCAAAAAATTGCAAGAAATAGAAGTTTCTCCAGCGCTAAAAACACAGACAGTTAATATACTGCACCAAACGCTCAATGCAGTCCGAGAACGCAATCGTTTTTTTAACGGACACACGGTTAATTTCAGCCCGGATGGTAAGTTGATTGCTAGTGCGAGTGACAACTTTATGGTGAAAATTTTTCAGCCGAACGGTAAGTTAATTTTGAGTTTGCCGGGACACAGCAAGTCAATTACTGAGGTAATTTTCAGTCCAGACAGTCAGTTAATTGCTTCTACAAGTTTTGATAAAACTGTCAGAATTTGGCGCAGAGACGGAACTTTGCAGCAAATTTTGAAAGGACATGAAGATTTAGTTTGGAGTGCGAGTTTTAGTCCTGATTCTCAGCTAATTGCTAGTGCAAGTTCCGATCGCACTATTAAGATTTGGAGTGCAGGCGGCGTTTTGCTGCAGACTTTAACAGGACATACTAGACCGGTTACATCAGTCAGGTTCAGTCCCGACGGCAATCTTTTGGTTTCCACCAGTCAGGATCGAACAATTAAACTTTGGAAACGCAGCGGGAAAACACAGTTTCGAGTTAAGAAAACTCTTTTGGGACACGGAGATGAAGTTTGGGGCTGCAATTTTTCTCCCGACGGCGAGATGATTGCTTCGGCGAGTCACGATTGGACTGTGAAACTCTGGAACACCGACGGCAAGTTGCTGAAAACTATAGCTGATTCTACCGCAGGTTTGGGAGCTGTCGCTTGGAGCGCCGACAGCAAGTTGCTCGCAGGGGGCAGCACGGACGGTAATGTGAGAGTTTGGCGGCGAGATGGTACTTTGCTGCAGACTTTTCAGGGAAATCGAGCGGATGTGTGGAGTGTGAGTTTTAGTGCCGATCGCACAACTTTAGCATCTGCCGGCAAAGATGCGTCGGTGAAGCTTTGGAGTCTTGAGCCTGCTAAAGTAGAATCTGTGGAACTTGACAAATTGGTCGCAGTCGGCTGTGACTGGCTGGAAGACTACCTGCGATACAATCCCCGTGTTGAGAGCGATCGGTATTTGTGCGAAATAAACTGACTGTTGATATTTCTTAGCAATTCCCCGCAATCGGTTTTGCTTGATACCATTTTTATAAAGATGTGCTGATGAAGTCTTAGC
This sequence comes from Chroococcales cyanobacterium, assembly GCA_038260455.1. Classification (GTDB taxonomy): domain Bacteria; phylum Cyanobacteriota; class Cyanobacteriia; order Cyanobacteriales; family Microcoleaceae; genus Microcoleus. Next base: position 1,547 of record JBBSNU010000492.1, read on the forward strand.
CCCCCCGAACTCGCGGGGGGGTTGGGGGGGGGTAATATCTAGCGCTACTTTATAAAATTGGTATGAATTGTCACAGCGGGCGATCGGCTCCCGATTTGTCGCTACTCATTGTCTGATTGTAATATAATTTTCAGTAAGGGGTAATACCCAATTTTCGGGATCAGGTCGCGGAGGTCTATCAATCAGAACCAAATTAATGTTTCATAACATTAAAGGTAGTTATAACTGCTATATTCTGGTTAGTGGAATCTTGAATAGATCAAATTTATTAAATATAGCAATCCTTGCAGGATTTGTAGGACTACTCGTTACCAGTTCGAGCGAAAGTAACGCTTCTGGAACGAGGAAGAGCCTACCTATTCGCGTCCCGATGCAATGCAGCGAGTGACATTAGTTCCCAGGCTCTTCCTGGGAACCAGTTATTTAAATTGATGAACGGATTGCTACAGTCAGGTTTCAAAGGGGTGTCTGCTGTTAAATTAATCTAACCTGCAATATCGTTTCGGGTGAAATTAGCGCGATTTAAGCAAAAAAAATCTTGCTGAATTAACTGGATTGGATCGAGCCGAGTAGAGTTGATTGCCCAACTATAAAAAGAGTATAAAATGCAGTGCAAATAGTACGCAATACTCCAGCAGCCAACCACAACTGCCAATTACCAAAGGAGGGAGCAGTGTATGAAACTGACGGGTTGAGTCCCCTTAAATCGCCGCTTGGTTTGCGATCGACTCTACAGGAATTAACTTTGTACGATTTTCTGCTAGAGTCTGACTGTGTGGGTGACGAAGTTTCTCAAATTTTTCAAGCAAACCCTTTACTTCCCGGCATTATCATCACTCAGCACGGAAAGTTTATAGGGATGATTTCGCGACGGCGTTTTTTTGAACATATGAGCCGCCCCTACAGTTTGGAGTTATTTTCTCAACAGCCTTTGTTGATACTCTACCGCTTTACTAAAACTGATATGTTGGTTCTCGATCGCGAAACCTCAATTATGACGGCAGTGCGGCAGTCTTTGGAGCGATCGCCCGAACTAATCCACGAACCAATTGTAGTGCAGGTAGAGCCGGACAATTACAAACTTTTAGATGTGCACGAATTGCTACTTTCTCAGTTGCAGATTCACGAGTTAGCAACCGTAGCGATGCGCGAATCCCAAGCACAATTGAGGCATCAAGCCCAACAGCTAGAACTTGCCCTGCTCGAACTTCAGCGCACTCAAACCCAACTAATTCAAACAGAGAAAATGTCTTCTTTGGGGCAGTTAGTAGCAGGAGTAGCTCACGAAATCAACAATCCGATCGGCTTTATCTACAGCAATGTACACCACGCTAAAGAGTATACTGAATGTTTAATGCGGATGCTCGACCTCTACCAGCAGCACTGTCCCGAATCCATCCCAGCAATTGAAGCGGAATCAGCAAAAATCGAACTCGATTATTTGCTGGAAGATTTGCCGAAAGTGTTAAATTCCATGCAGCAAGGTGCAGAAAGAGTGCGCGATATCGTTTTGTCGCTGCGGAATTTTTGCAGGTTAGACGAAGCCAAAATGAAGCTGGTCAACATTCACGACGGTATCAACAACACGATTATGCTTTTGCAAAGCCAGCTTAAAGGCAAACCGGGCCAGGAGGCGATCGCCATTCACAAAGAATACAGCGACTTGCCGCTGGTGCAGTGCTATCCCGGACAGCTAAATCAAGTATTTATGAATATTTTAGTTAATGCTATTTACGCTCTAGTTGAGTGGAACAAACACGAAAATTTTGACAAAAAAAGCCATAATTTTTCGCAAGTATGCGAGCAAAAGCATTCCCAAACAAACACTACATCCTCAATTGATAACTCTACCTACCTGACTCCTACCATTCGGATCTGCACGGAGTTAACCGAGGCAAAAAAGGTAATAATTAGAATTTTTGACAACGGCCCGGGAATGACAGAAGCTGTTCGGAAGCGGTTGTTTGACCCTTTCTTTACTACGAAGCCGGTCGGTAAAGGAACTGGTTTGGGACTGTCGATTAGCTATGAAGTTGTTGTCAACCAACACGGCGGCGAATTGAAGTGCGTTTCGGAACCGGGAAAAGGAACCGAATTTGCGATCGAGATTCCGCTTCAACAGTCTTCCCCAGCACAGATTTTGCCTCGCTTTGCATGAGAAAAGACGGCAGGAGGTAAGCTGTTGTGCATCCCAATTGTGTATGGTGATTGAGGGGGAGAGGGGGAGAGGGGGAGAAGATTTTTGATCGATCGTCGTAATATACAATTTAAATGCACAACAGCTTAGGAGGTAGGAGGAAGGCAGGAGGCAGGAGGAAGAAGGCGGTTTAAAGCGCTTATTGTTAAGCGAAGTTCCCGCACAGAGGTATTAAAAAATAGCCAGAAACCGGGTTTTTTCACCCTTCTATTTGGTTGCAGCCGACGATTCGCTAAAAAACCCGGTTTCTTCGGTTCTAGTGCTTCATAGACTGAAAAATAAAGCTCATCTGCTACTGCGAATTTTTGCAAACCCACTTCCACAAAATATGATTCGGGCCCTGTTGTCGAATGCGGCGCACTTGTTGTTCTAAATCTTGTTTTTCCTGCTGCGGCAATCCTCGCACCGCATTGCGACTTTGCCAAGTTATCACTGCTAAAGTCATTCCTAAGCACAAACCGAGGCCGAGAGTCGGCCAGCGGTGAAAGTATAAACCGTAGTACACCGCAGCCCAAGTGAAGTGTTCTAACCACAAACCGATTTCGCGACGCAAACTCCAAATGCTGAAAGAACCGATGCTAATCCACAGCAATATCACGGTTAACCAGCGCCCGTAAACTGTTAGTTTGTGAAGCCTTTGGACTTCTATTTGAAA
>JBBSNU010000493.1:0-4362 GCA_038260455.1 Chroococcales cyanobacterium
CGACCCTCGCACTATAAAAAAAAATGCTTTTGGAATGGGTTTGTAGTGCGGACTTTAGTCCGCTCAGAAGAAGGACTGAAGTCCTGACTACGAACCTGTGGAATTGGTTTGTAGTGAGGACTTTAGTCCGTTCACAAGAAGGAATGAAGGGGAGCATCTCAGTTTTGCTATAGTGCGAGCGTCCCCGCTCGGGCGTTGTACAATACGCGAGCGGGGACGCTCGCACTATAAAAAAAAATGCTTTTGGAATTGGTTTGTAGTGAGGACTTTAGTCCGCTCAGAAGAAGGACTGAAGTCCTGACTACGAACCTGTGGAATTGGTTTGTAGTGAGGACTTTAGTCCGCTCATAAGAAGGACTGAAGTCCTGACTACGAACCAGTAAGTTTATTAACCACGTCCATCTTTTTCTGTCAACTGCCAAAGTTGAATTTCATAACAAAGATTATCCTCAAAAAGTTTACTCGCTTCCAATCCTTCAACCACCAATTTCTTAAACCAGCGGCGAAATATCCAGCGCAGGAATTTGTGAATCGGCGGAACTGCGATCGAAATCAAGTCCGCAACATAGATCATTGTGTTGAGTCCATACCTGCGAAAACTATCGACATACAAATCAATAGTCGGTAAAATATGAGTCGAAATATCCTCAGTTTTTACTAACGTAAACCCAGCTTCTAACAAGGCAGCATTAAGTTCTTTGACAACATGACAATTAGAAAACATTCCCTCTGTATAATTAGGATTAGATCGCATCATATCCGCCAGCAGCAGATAGCCTCCGGGATTAAGCACAGCCGCCGCACCTTTGGCTATATCGACAGCAGACATATATTGGCTACTTTCGCTCAAGAGAACCAAATCGTAGGAATGGGTGGCTTTAAAATCTTCAAATTTAGTGAGGTGAAAAACTGCCCGATCGCCCGTACACTTAAGAAAGCGCTGTTGTTGGAACGGATCTGGTGCTAGCCCTTCCACTGCAAAAGCGCGATCGAGCAAATAAGCCGCATTTCCGCCAATCCCGCACCCAACATCCAACACAGTCTTAATTTCTTTGGGGATAAAATCCAAAAGTTTATCTGTGTAAGCTTGCTGAGCAAAACGCAGCCGCCCGATAGTGAGATCCTCAGCCGGCACAGGTAGAGATTTCCAATAACCGTAATGAAGATACGGCGAATCCGTCAACCCCAAATAGTAATTCAGCGCCGCATTTTGGTAGCGAGTCACTTTAGAAATAGAGATTGATTTTTGCTTCGACATTGAGAAAATTAGATTAATTTAAGGATTTCCGGGAGGGTGAAAATTCTTCCCAGCCCTTGCATACCTGTTCATAACACTGAACTGCAAAAAAAGCAAATTTTTGCAACAAATTGACATCAAAATCTCAAAATTCCATCAGCGTTCATCTGTGTTTATCTGCTGATATCTGCGGTCAAAAAAATCTCAATCTAACTAACCTACGATCATCCCATTACAGTTGCCCGACAGCGCCGGATTTTCACCTAACTTTCCCCCTGACGTTCGATCGCCCTTCCCCATCAGACCCGATCGATCTGGCGAGATACTAGCACTATTAGAGCTCTTTGACAAAAGACTGATGCTGCACGGGCCCGCATTCACCCATATTTCATAATCCTTTCATTCTTTGCGATTTTTGTGATAAAGTTGAAAAATGAAACGATTATGAAATGTGGCTGCGGTCGATCGTACCGTCTGCAGCAAACTGTAGCGAATTTCACTTGGAATTTTTGAAGATATGCGGAAAAACCGTCAAATTACCCCAAATCCCCCTCTCCTCCTCCCGGACTCTCCCCCTAGGAAAAAATATCATCTCCTAGGATTCGGGCTGTTGCTGGCAGTTTGTCTCAGCGGCTGCAACACTCAGACAACCCAGCCTCAAACCAACCAAAATCCAGCTTCAGGCACAACCGCCACCGACTTGACCCGAAAAGATAAAAAAGTCATTCTCACCACCTTCACGGTGCTGGCAGACATGGCGCAGAACGTCGCCGGTGACAAGGCAACTGTTAAATCCATTACCAAGCCAGGGGCGGAAATTCACGGCTATGAAGTCACTCCCAGCGACTTAACACGAGGACAAAAAGCCGATTTAATTTTAGATAATGGGTTGAACTTAGAACGCTGGGCAACTCGATTTTATAACAGTTTTCCCAAGGTTCCTCACATTACTTTGAGCGAGGGAGTCCAACCCGTTAATATTTCTGAAGATGCCTATCAAGGTCAACCAAATCCCCATGCTTGGATGTCGCCCAAAAATGCTTTAATTTATGTTGATAATATTCGCAAGGCTTTAAGAAATGTCGATCCGGCTAATGCTGCAGCCTATGACGCAAATGCGGCAAAATACAGTGAACAAATTCGGGCGATCGACGAAAAACTCAAACAAGCTATTTCAGCCATTCCCCCGGACAAACGCTACATAGTAAGTTGTGAAGGCGCTTTTTCTTACCTTGCCAACGATTACGGTTTGAAAGAAGTTTATATTTGGCCTGTCAACGCCGAACAGCAATCCACACCGAGACAAGTCGAACGGGTGATTAATACAGTCAAAGCAAACCAAATACCTGCTGTATTCTGTGAGAGTACCATCAGCAACGAAGGACAGCTTCAGGTAGCCAAGGAAACAGGCGCCAAATTTGCCGGGGTGTTTTATGTCGATTCCCTCTCTCCAGCGGAAGGCCCTGCATCAACCTATCTTAAGTTACTTGAATACAATGTCAATACTTTGATAAAAGGGTTACAGGGAAAATAAAGGAGAACACTGAGCCCAAAAACCCGGTTTCTCCAAAAATCTTGGCTTTAGCAACGAGGTATCTCTTTGCTCGTTACCAGGCTCTGCCTGGTTGCAGGTGCGGAGGCTCTGCCTCTCTTTACCTCGCGACTTCTGAAGAGAGAAAAGCGTGACAGATGTTTAAGTTATTAAATTTTCGTTCCTTAGCCCAAAAACCCGGTTTCTCCAAAAATCCTGGCTTTGGCAACGAGGTATCTCGCAAGGGGGAGCATCTCAGTTTTGCAAAAAGCATTTTTTTATTATAGTGCGAGCTGTCGCGAGCTCGCGTATTGTACTCGCGAGATATTACAGCACTATAAATGCAAAACACCAGATGCTCCCTCTCTTAATAAAGACGGTTTTTAGCCCCCTGCGTAAGTTCTGTAGGTAATTGATAATAGGGAGAAAATGAGATGGATGGAATCAGTATCGATATTGAAAATGTCACTGTTGCCTATCACGGCAAAGTTGCCTTGCACAGCGCCTCTCTGCAACTCAAAGCAGGGACGATTTGCGGTTTGGTGGGGATGAATGGTGCGGGAAAATCTACGTTGTTTAAAGCCATCATGGGGTTTGTGAAGCCAAACACCGGACGAGTTTTAATTAATGGGTTGCCGATTCGTCAAGTGCAAAAACGCAATTTGGTTGCCTATGTGCCTCAGTCGGAAGAGGTAGATTGGAATTTTCCGGTGAATGTTCGCGATGTGGTGATGATGGGGCGCTATGGGTACATGAATCTGTTGCGGATTCCTGGATCGATCGACAAACAAGTGGTGCGAGAAAGCTTGGAAAGGGTGGAAATGTGGCCGATGGGCGATCGGCAAATCGGAGAGTTATCCGGCGGACAAAAGAAACGCACCTTTTTTGCGCGGGCGCTGGCGCAACAGGCAACGGTTTTGCTGCTGGATGAACCCTTTGCTGGAGTCGATATCAAAACTGAAAAAATGATGATTGATTTGCTGATGGAACTGCGTCAAACAGGACATACAATTCTCGTTTCTACCCATGATTTAGACTCTATTACTACTTTTTGCGACCAAGTAGTCTTAATTAATCGCAGCATTCTAGCCTATGGGAATACCTCTGATGTGTTTACAGAGGAAAATCTTTCGCGAACTTTTGGCGGTTCCGTTGGTGATTTTTCGTCTGCCAAAAGTCGGTCAACCTGAGATATTGCAGCAATGTCAACAAAGGTTTATTTGGTGGGTTTGCACGTTTAATGCCCGATCGCGAACCCGCCTCTATAGGATTATTGATTGTGGTGTCCGATCTCAGTTAACTCAAGTCGATTTGGAGAAAAAATAATGGATTTAATTCAGTGGTTTGCCGCACCGTTGCAGCATGAATTTATGCTAAAAGCGATTTTAATCAGCGCTTTAGTCGGGCTTGTTTGTTCGGCGCTTTCGTGCTATATGACTTTGAAAGGATGGGCATTGATGGGTGACGCGGTTTCCCATGCGGTGATGCCGGGGGTTGTGATTGCTTATGTGCTGAATATTCCTTTGGCGGTGGGGGCGTTTGTGTTTGGTGTGGGCTCCGTAATTGCGATCGGCTTTATCAAAGCGAAAACTCG
>JBBSNU010000494.1:0-4362 GCA_038260455.1 Chroococcales cyanobacterium
ACGATCGGCAAAAATTGCTGCAAGCTGGAGTTGTAGCTGTCGTTCTCGATCCCTGATTTACAACTCATGAAAAAGCCTTCATCCAGGAAAGTCCGGGCATTCCCGTTGCAGCTTGTCCTGATTGTTCCCTTCGTGCTGCAAGTTTTTGGCGCTGTGGGACTGGTGGGATACCTGTCATTCAAAAATGGCGAGAAAGCAGTTCAGGATCTAGGTGAGCAGTTAATGAAGCGCACCAGCAGTGAGGTAGATCAGCATTTGAATGCCTATCTGTCAATTCCGCAGCAAGTCATCCAGATCAATGCCGATGTAATTCGTATGGGATTGCTCGATTTGCGCGATCGCCAAACTCAGGGCAAATACTTGTGGCATCAAATGCAAGCCTACGACCTGAGCTACATTAGCATAAACCTTCCCAGCGGGGAAGCCGCAGGAGCCGCCCGCTACGATGGTCGTACTGTCATCATCGATGATATACAAACCAAAACCCCAAGCCTGCCCAACAATACGACCACTTACTCAACGGACAACGACGGCAACCGGACTCGCATTTTGAACACAAGTCCGTGGGATACCCTCAACGAGCCTACATATACCGAACCTGTGAAAGCAGGAAAACCGACTTGGATTCGGATTTATACATTTTACGATCCCAACTATCCCCCGTACATCGCCGCAGCAGCAGGGCGTCCAGTTTATGATGACAACAACAAACTTATAGCCGTGGTAGGAGCAGATATCCATCTATCAAAACTGAGTGATTTTTTGCGAAACTTAGATGTCAGCCGCTCCGGCAAAGTCTTTATTATGGAACGCGATGGGATGTTGGTTGCCACTTCCTCCCAGGAGCAGCCTTTTATCGTAGCCAATAAAGAAATTAAGCGCCTCAAAGCCACCGACAGTTCTAACCCGGTTGTACGGAGTATTGCCCAGCAGCTTCAGCAACAAATTCCCGACTTGAAAACTATTACCAATACTCAAGAACTGAACGTCGATTTTCAAGGAGAAGAATATCACGCGCATATTGCGGCTTGGCGGGACCAATATGGTTTGGACTGGTTGGTAGTAACTAGCATCCCGGAAAGCAGCTTCATGGCACAGATTCATGCCAACACCAAAACCACTATTCTGCTGTGTTTTGGGGCGCTAGCAGGGGCAACGGCGATCGGCATTTTCACCTCCCGCTGGATAGCCCGTCCCATCCGGCGCTTAAATCAGGCAAGTCAAGCAATGGCATTCGGTAATTTAGAACAGAAAGTCGCACCAGGAAACATCGCAGAAATCAACATTCTCGCCCGATCTTTTAACGAGATGGGAGAGCAATTGCGCGAATCTTTCATTGCTTTGGAAAACAGCAATACAGAATTAGAATCGCGAGTAGAAGAACGTACCCTTGAACTCAAAACCGCATTACAGGAATTGCAGCGTACCCAGGCACAAGTAATTCAAAGTGAAAAAATGTCGAGTTTGGGACAACTGGTGGCTGGAGTTGCCCACGAAATTAACAACCCAGTCGGCTTTATTCACGGAAACCTCGCTCACGTCGAAGAATACACCCGGAATTTGTTAAATTTTGTGGAACTTTATCAAAAACACTATCCGCATCCGGTGGAGGAAATTCAAACCGAAGCCGAAGAGATTGATTTAGAATTTATTCAAGAGGATTTGCCCAAAATGCTGTCATCCATGCAAATGGGCACCGATCGCATTCGGAACATTGTCCTATCCCTCCGCAATTTTTCCCGCACCGACGAAGTTGATATTAAACCAGTAAACATCCATGAAGGGATCGACAGCACTCTGATGATTTTGCAACACCGCCTCAAAGCTCGCTCAGAAAGACCGGAAATTCAGGTGATTAAAAACTACGGTTCTCTACCGCCGATAGAGTGCTATGCAGGCCCGCTGAATCAAGTGTTTATGAATATTATCTCCAATGCCATTGATGCTTTGGAAGAGAATAATGCGCGGAGGAAGTACCAGGAAATCAAAGAAAATTCCAGTCAAATTACGATCGGAACCTCTGTAATTGATGCCCAGTGGGTCGAGATTGCGATCGCCGATAACGGCCCGGGAATACCGAAAGAGCTCCGGCAGCGCATTTTCGATCCTTTCTTCACCACTAAACCGGTGGGCAAGGGAACGGGAATGGGGATGTCGATCAGCTATCAAATTGTTACTGAAAAACATGGGGGAAAGCTGGAGTGTTTCTCTACTCTGGGTGAGGGAACAGAGTTTGCGATCAAACTTCCTGTTCGACAGAAATTTGACCGCCCTAGCTAATACTAAAAATAGTTTTGAATTTTGAATTTTGAGTTGTGATTTTGAAATTAAAGAGTTAGCAATTTTTTAGTTCATTAATAAATCAAAACCCTCCGGGTGCGCCCGTTCCCTTGTAAGGTGCGCCGGGCGCGCACCTTACCCTCGGGACGATCGCCTATATGTCGATCGCCTGTACAATGATATTCTGCCGTTGCTACTCGCTTGCGACACTTCCATATATCCTGGGCGAGGAACGAAACAATCCCAAATATCAGCGATTGCTGCATTGCTATCCGCTGTTTCCGTTAAACTTTGATGATTTTTAAGCGCCTTGAAATACTATAGCCAACATCCTAACGCTTTCTCGATCGACTATCTCAACGACTTGCGAGGCTCAATTCTAGCATCCCCATATCTGGCAATCAACAACCTCAACCGCGATTTCATTGGCACAAAAGGCTTTTCCGTGGTGTTTAAGCGTTCCGAAATTGCCGAAGTAGAGCGCCGCTTCCCCTTCTTCAAACCCTATCTAGACAGAGCATTAAACCCTGAATGCAACGCTTTTTATCTCAATCCCCTGCTGCTGGGTGAAGGTTCCCGTGTCGATCCGCATATCGATCGATCTTTGCGATCGTACTGCAAAACCGTCGAACCTCCCGCAGCAGTCAGCGTTTTGTACGTACAAGTACCGCCAAACCTGCAAGGAGGAGAGTTGATACTGCGGCGCAACAAACAGCAAGTCGGACAGATTAAGCCACAAGCCAACTCACTCATCTATTTTCAAGGAGATTTGACTCACTCTGTCAACGCCGTTAAAAGTAGCGGAACTCGTTTAAGTTTGGTTTGCGAACAGTACAGTTTGAGCGCCACAGAATTGCCAGATATTCCCGGATTCACAGTGGAGTCAAGGGCCGCGAAAGCAAAAAGCAAGTGAGGTTTATTCGATCGTTGATACCTGCCGTAAATTAGCCACAATATTTGTAGGGGCTGGTTAACCAAAAATTTCTGACTCAAACCAACAATATCTATAAACCCGCCCACACGACGCGACAAAGTTCGATCGCGCGCAATTCAACCGACATCAGATGAGCTAGTAGAGTGCCTCAGCTTTAAACCCTCAATTATTGATAAAATAACCCACTGCTGGCGCACCCTACAACTGCTGCGATCGCCCGCAGTTTCAGCGCCGGGCCTCCTGTTATACTCAAATCCTGCGGTTACGCGCGATCGGGCGATCGACCATTTCGCAAAAAAAAGTAACATTCTGTAGCCTGCGCTACATTAATTAAGTTAATGATTGCTTACACTCTCCAAGTGTAGACTGTGTGCTCTCCATAATTCCCCAAAACAATAAACGAGTGCGTTGTTTGCTGGACTGCGATTTATCGATCGTCGAACCGTTAAAAACCATAAGTAGTTTTGAGCTGAATTAATCGGAATTGACTCGCACAAAATTTTTGAGCTTACCAGGGTTAAAATTAGCTACTAAATCTGTGCAGCGACCACATCTATGATGTTAACTAAAGTTAGTACAGCCTCTTGTCATCTATTTTATTGCTAAGAACTGAAATCCCACCGCATCTATCGAACACTGGATTCTCAGCAACACAGAAAGCGAAGTTATTGCGCCTCGCTCATCCAATTCTTCATATCCTGCCAAAAAAGGTCTTCTCCAAAAAGTTAGCCTTAACTAAAAATGTTGGGTCAATCTAACAGATTCGTCAACGGTTAGACTTGCGCTAACCACTATTTTTCACAACTACTGCTCCCCTAATCCCAATAAAAATAACCATGAGTGGAAACCAATCGCGCGTTCAAGCAATTTCTCAAATCGTCAACCGCCAACTGACCCCAGCAAAGCCTCCCAAGCGGTTAGAAGATATGTGGGCAACAGACGTTTTTAGTCTGAGCCAAATGCAAGCAAGACTGCCAAAAAATATTTTCAAATCAGTAAAAAACACCATTCAAACCGGGCAAACCCTCGATCCTTCCGTAGCTGATGTAATTGCAGTAGCAATGAAAGATTGGGCCATTTCCAAAGGAGCCCTGTACTACGCCCACGTATTCTACCCGCTAACCAACAGCACCGCCGAAAAACACGAC
>JBBSNU010000495.1:0-4344 GCA_038260455.1 Chroococcales cyanobacterium
CCTCTGCAACGCGATTGCGAACATAGGTAACGAATCAGAAGAGTCCATTCCTTATACGGTGGAACTCAATGGCTATCGCATCCGCCGCCAAGAGGAATTGCGCTCGATGGCTGAGTATGCAGCAGATCAAGCGCGATCGACGGGAGTGGAATTTGAACTCAAATCGCTGTCTTCGGCAGAACGCCGTCAAGTCCACAGCTTTTTGAGCGAATGTGAGGATATAGAAACTTACAGTCAAGGACAAGATGCCGATCGGCGTTTGGTAGTGCGGCTGCGCTGACGTTCAGTTGACAGTTGACAGTTGACAGTTGACCGTTGACAGTTGACAGTTGACAGTTGACCGCACGGGTAGCGACCTCTACATGGAAGGAAGAGGATTGGAGTAATGAATAGTCTGATTTTAATTTATCCCGATCAGGCTTCCGGCTTTAAACCAATTCTTTCTGGGAAAAAAGGAAAAAGGAAAAAGGAAAAAGCCAAAAATTAGCTATTCCTTTTGACTTTGGCCTTGAGACGACGAGAATAAAACGGCAAAAGATGATTATGGAGACAATTTATATCCCTCATCTACTCACAAAAACCGAGCGGAAAGAGGTCATTGATTTTGAAGAAATTATCCCCGATTTAGAAACTCTTACTCCGGTGCGGGGGCGACTGCAAGTTACTCACCAAGGGAATTTCCTTGAGGTGAAGGCGAAAGCAGAAACAATTGTCACTCTCACCTGCCACAGATGCTTGAAACAATACAATCACCGTTTGAGACTCCAATCATCTGAAATAATTTGGCTCGAAGAAAAACCGAATCAGCATGATGCAAGTTCAGGAGAATTTGAAGTTGATTTAGAAAATTTGGTGGAAAATTTGTCGCCTACCGACTCTTTTTCTCCAAGTGATTGGGTGTATCAGCAACTGTGCTTGGAACTGCCACACAAACAGCTATGCGATACTAAATGTCCGGGAATAGATTTCAATGAGGATGCAGAGACAGAAAGCTCAGAAACAATCTCTGACAGTCGCTGGGCATCTTTGGCAGCACTTAAACGGCAATTGCCTTAGTCAATAGTCATTAGTCAGCAGTCATTAGTCAGTAGTCATTAGCTAATGAAGTATTTCAGTTTTGCTTTTACACGCGAGTGCGAACGTCCCCGCTCGCACTCAAACAAACAAAAAATATTTTTACTCTCCGAAACAAAGGATTTCATAGCTAACCACTAACGAACGGTGGAATAACGAGTGCAAAAAAATAACACCACCTAGCAACCGATGACTAATAACTAATGACTAATGACGTTTCCGAGCGGGGACTAATGACTAATGACTAATGACTAATAATGGAAAGCGAGCAGGGACAGCACTAATAACTAATGACTAATGACTAATGACTACTGACTAATGACTACTGACTAATGACTACTGACTAATGACTAATAACTAATGACTATTTTTAGTGACGAGTTTGAACTGCTGCTACGATCGCGCTACCCCCTAATCTACATTCCCACACGGGAAGAAGAGCGCGTCGAAGCAGCGATCGCCCAATGCGCCAAAAAACAGGGTTCTCGCGCAGTCTACATCTGGGATTTTGTTGACGGCTACCAAGGAAATCCCAACGATGCCGGTTTTGGCAAGCGCAACCCGCTGCAAGCTTTAGAATTTCTCGAAAAATTGCCCGCATCCGCGCCAGCGATCTTTATTTTGCGAGACTTTCAGCGGTTTTTAGAAGATGTTTCAATTTCCCGCAAGCTGCGGAATTTGGCGAGACTGCTCAAATCGATGCCCAAAAATATTGTCATCGTCTCTCCGATAACTTCGATCCCCGAAGACCTCAGCGAAGTAATCACAGTTTTGGAGTTTCCCCTGCCTGCAGCGGCGGAAATAAAAATTGAGGTGGAAAGACTGTTAGGGGCTACCGGACAAGCCATAGAAGGGCGTTTGCTGGACGAAACAGTGCGCTCCTGTCAAGGTCTGTCGATCGAGCGAATCCGGCGAGTTTTGGGAAAGGCGATCGCCACCAGAGGCGAACTGCACGCAGACGACGCGGAACTGATTTTAGAAGAAAAGCGCCAAACAATCCGCCAAACTCAAATTCTCGATTTTTACCCAGCCCGCGAAAACATCTCCGATATCGGCGGTTTGGACAATCTCAAAGAATGGCTGCTGCGGCGCGGCGGTGCTTTTTCCGAACGAGCCCGCCAATACGGTTTGCCGCATCCCAGAGGCCTGTTGTTAGTCGGAATTCAAGGCACCGGCAAATCCTTAACTGCAAAGGCGATCGCCCACCACTGGCATTTACCCTTGCTGCGATTGGATGTCGGGCGCTTATTTGCCGGATTAGTCGGGGAATCGGAATCGCGCACCAGACAAATGATTCAGCTAGCCGAAGCTTTAGCCCCTTGCGTGCTGTGGATTGACGAGATTGACAAAGCTTTTTCGGGATTGGACGGTAAAGGCGATTCCGGGACAACCAGCCGCGTGTTCGGAACTTTTATTACTTGGCTGGCAGAAAAAACTTCGGCAGTGTTTGTAGTCGCAACTGCCAACAACATCCAGTCTTTGCCGCCGGAAATGCTCAGAAAAGGCAGGTTTGACGAAATATTTTTTGTGGGTTTGCCCAGCCAGGAGGAACGGCGGGCGATTTTTGAGGTACATTTGTTGCGGTTGCGATCGCACAGTATCAAAAATTACGATTTAGAGCGCTTGGCTTACGAAACTCCCGATTTTTCGGGAGCCGAGATCGAACAAACTTTGATTGAAGCCATGCACATTGGGTTTAGCCAAAATCGAGACTTTACCACAGATGATATTTTAGAATCAGCCAGTCAGATGGTACCCTTAGCCAGAACCGCGAGCGAGCAAATCCAATTTTTACAAGATTGGGCGGCTGCTGGGAAAGCTCGCCTTGCTTCTAGATACGGCAGTCTGAGCCGCCGGATTCAGGGATAGTCGATCGAATATATTGTGCAGACAGTATTCGGAATTTACCTGCAGCTAAAATTTAGCTCCCAAAGTCTATCCCACCCCGCGCAAATTTCCCGATGCCCGATGCCCGATGCCCGATGCCCTCTTCCTTCCTTCTGTCAACTGTCAACTCTTCCTTCCTATGAACAGTATATATAGCGTTTTCAAGTTTTTAGTGGGTTTTCTGCTAGCGATCGTCCTCATGGCAGGCGCTAGCGTGGCGGCTGCACTTTACTTTGCCGCTAAGCTAACTACTGTGCCCGAAAAACCGATGTTTTCCAACGACAAAACAGCAGTTCAGGTTGCCGGCGCAAAACCCAAGTCAACAGCGCAAGCTAGCCCTGTTTCTACATCTAGCGATGAGCAGTCTCCGAAACCCTTAGAACCGGGAGCTTACCGAGCTGTAGTAACTCAGCCGATCGGCTTAATTCTCCGAGACAGTGGGAGCAGAGACTCGAACCGGATTGGCGGTGTTGGTTACAACGAAAAAGTCGTAGTTTTAGAAGATTCCCCGGACAAAGAGTGGCAGCGAATTCGGGTTGAGGATGGCAATCGCGAAGGTTGGGTAAAGGGTGGCAATACTGCAAAAGTCGAAGGTGAATAGGACAATAGCCGATCTCATGTCCTGCACGACAACCCCGATCGGCGATCGGGAAATTATCTGCGTTAACAAAGCGTCGATCTGCCTGATACCTGCGGTTTCCCCGAGCCAAAATCTAGGCAAGAAGTCTAATCTTAATCTCCGATTCAAAAATTTAATATCATATTTGATTCTAAAAGTCAAGTAAAATTTATTAACAATATTGGGGATGGCAATCAGAGACTCTGAGACTGTGGGTGCGAGTCCGAGCAAAATCCGCAATTTGACATCAAAGCCCAGCGGCGCAAAGGTTTCTCAACCAAAAATCCCACCTCCAGACTAGAAAACTCATAAGTAAAAATTATCTAATCAATCAGAGTATGTTAAGAAACTTAGCAAAATTTTAAGCTTAGTTGCAAAACTGAGGGATTTGTGACTGCGGCAGAAGCAACAGTGATAGCTTTGATCCCAAGAGGTAACTTTTCAGCTTAACAGCTACCAAAAATAAAAGATATGTACGACAAACGTCCCGATCGAGATTTGGCGACTGCTGCTGTAACTGCGGCATTAGGAGCTGGGGTGGTCACTTCTTTTGCAGTCAGCAGAGGCCAAAACCCCCTGGTAGCGTTGGGAATTACTGTTTTTGCGGCGGGAGTAGCTTTGATTTGCGATCGGTTCGGCTTAATTTAAGTTAATGTCCCATTTTTAAGACGAACATTTAACCAATAATATCGTGTCCGTTTGATTTGGTTCGTAGTGCGGACTTTAGTCCGCACTACGAACCAACCGTTTTTGTTATGGTAATA
>JBBSNU010000496.1:0-4341 GCA_038260455.1 Chroococcales cyanobacterium
AAAGCTGCTGCAAACTCAGTTGGCCTATCAGTAGCCGAACGCCAAGCATTAACAGAAATCATAGAATTAGGACTGAGCGACCCCTTCCGCAAATTCACATCAGAAGGCGGACATTATAGCTGGTGGGACTATCGCGCCGCCTCATTTCCCCGCAACAACGGTTGGAGAATCGACCACCATTATCTCAGCCCTTCCCTGTACGAAAAAGCAAAAAACTGTACAATAGATATTGCTCCCAGAAAATTAATCAAACCCAGCGACCACACCCCCGTAATTGTCGAAATTTGAATTGTGAGTTATAAATCAATACCATTCAGTTAAGACCGATCCCCCCTAACCCCCCTAAAAAAGGGGGGGACAAGAAAGCTTTCAAAGTCCCCCGACTATCCGGGGGATTTAGGGGGATCTCCGGGGAATAAATAGTGTTAAGTGAACCGTATTGAGTTATAAATAAAACTAAGGCAAAAAAAAACCAGTTTCTACCAGAAATCTTAGGTTAACCAACTAGAAATTTAAGAAGCCGGGTTTCTAAAACCCTAGCTTCTTCCTTCTTCCTTCTTCCTTCTTCCTTCTTCCTTCTTCCTTCTCCCATAACAACCAACCCCAAAAAATCATGTTCTTAGTAACCGGAGCAACAGGCGCACTAGGCCGCCGAATAGTACGAGAAATCAGACACCAACAAAAGCCTGTCCGCGCATTTGTCCGCCTCAGTTCTCGCTACTCGGAACTAGAAAATCGAGGCGCAGAAATTTTTATCGGCGACTTGAAACAAGACAAAGATATCAAAAAAGCCTGCCAAGGAGTGCAGTACATCATCAGCACCCACGGCACCGGCGGCGACGTTCAAGCAGTACACTACCGCGCCAACATAGAACTAATCGACTGCGCCAAAGAAGCCGGAGTTGAGCACTTTGTCTTTATTTCTGTACTGGGAGTCGATCGCGGATATGAAGATTCAGCAGTATTCAAAGCCAAGCGAGAAGTCGAAAAATACCTGCAAAACAGCGGATTAAATTATACCATTTTGCGGCCCGCCGGTTTTGCTTCGAGCTTGCTGCCACTCGCCGAAAGATTTCGAGAAACCGGACTTTACCTGCTGATTGGCGACGGCAAAAACCGCACCTCAGTTGTTAGTACCGACGACTTAGCAAAAATTGCCGCAAACTCGCCAACAGTCGAAGGCGCGCGCAACCAAATTTTACCAGTCGGCGGCCCGGATGTTCTGAGCAGAGACGACATTGCCCGCATTTTCGGACGCTTGTTCAATCGCGAACCTCTGGTAATTAACCCGCCGCTGGTTGTGTTTGACGGCTTGCGAAATGCCTTGGGTTTGTTGAATCCTCAAGTTCAAAAAAGCTTAGGAACTTTGCGGGTATTGCTGGCTAACGAATTTTTCTGCACTCCCGAAGAAGTACAAAACTTGGAATCTATTTACGGCATGAGAATGGAATCCCTAGAAAGCTTTTTGCGGCGCAATTTGAGCGTTTAATATTTTCTAATTTTCTGATTTTCTGATTTCTCGTTACCAGGCAGAGCCTGGTAATGAATATCTAGAGGCTCTGCCTCGAAATTGTCTTGTTTTAATGGAGGGAGAGCCTGGTAACGAGCAAATTTGAGTGTTTAACCAGGCAAAGAAACAGCTTCTAACCCACCAATATGGCTGGTAACTGTCAGCGGCGGAGAAGTCGGTTTAGCAATCAAATAACCTTGAACAAAAGTCGCTCCCCGTTCTCGCACCCAATTTAATTCCTCGACAGTTTCCACACCTTCAGCAACAGTTTTAATCCCCAATTGAGCCGCAACTTCTAACATTTTTTCAGTAATTAGTGCCTTATAATAATCTTGATGGACGTTGCGAATCAATTGCATATCCAATTTCAGAAAATCAGGCCGCAACTGGTGCATCAAATTTAAATTAGAAGAACCGCTGCCAAAATCGTCCAGAGCAATTAAAAATCCTGCTTCTCGGTAAAACATCAGAATTTTAATCAAGTGATCCATATCAGGAGGGTGCTGAGATTCCGCTACTTCAAAAACAATATTGCTGTGAGGAATTCCCGCTTCATCAATAGCCTGCACCGTCATTCGCAGGCACGTAGCGGGATCGTAAACAGAAGTAGGAGAGAAATTAATAAAAAGCAGTTCTTTGATATCGTGTACTTTGGCTTCGCGAATAGCGCGAGTCCGGGCTAAAGCATCTAGTTGAAAAATTATACCTGCTGATTCAGCTTGACCAAAAATCCGACCCGGAGGAATTAAGTTTCCTTGTTCGTCAATACCTCGGAGTAGCGCTTCATGGGCAAAAATCTTAGAAGTATCTGAGGTATAAACTATGGGCTGAAAATGTGTAGTAATGCGTTCTTCGGATAATAAATCTAATAGCCAATCAGACTTGCTGAAGTTAATAAAAGAGTCTAAGGAAGTGCTGCGATAAAAATCGCTAAGTTTCGGCTGTTCAACTTCGCGCATCCACAAAACTTTTGTTTCTTTCAACTCTTGATTTGTCAGCACCGAGGCTGCTAGGGTGCTAAACTTTTCTTTTGCTATTCCCCCCAGGCTAATGTACAAACACTTGCTCTCCTCTAAAAACTGGAATTCAAGTTTTGCCCCCCTCAGTGCAGAAATAACCTTGTTCAGCGTGTGCGACACTGGAAACCATAGGTATAAGCCTCCGCGACCCTCTATTTTTCCGGGTACTGTTTCGCAGCGAGAGCAGGAGCCGAAGGCTTTGCCACTTCTTTGCACTAGAATATCCTCCGATTTTTGGATAAATTTCAGAATTACTATAATATAGATTACAAATATAAGCCTATTCAGCTATTAATACATCTACCTCAAGGTGTAAATATTGATTAAGGAATCGTTAAAAAATATTAGGGCAGTGTTTTTACTTGCCTCTGGTTTCAAACCTTGGTAAAATTTCTAAGCACCGAATCGAGTAAATACAATCAAACCCTGTCCCGAATCTCAACAAAGGGAGAATATTCAGACTTGCTCTCTACTTTCTACTGCTGCTCTGATTCTTGACACCTTATTGTCTACATTGCTTTGCAAAAATAACGGTTACAGTTGATTTTTGGGGTCAAGGGGGATTAACAGCCCGATCGACAATTTGCGTCCAACACAAGTATATACTGCCGGACGATCGCCCGAAACAAACTCACCGGCTGCAGAATATTTAATTTAATTTAAAAATCGGGATGACAGGAGCGTCAAACCCTTATCGCAAGTTTTATTTTTCTTTTCAATTGGGTATGGGCGATGTAGGATTTGAACCTACGGCATCCTGCGTGTAAAGCAGGCGCTCTACCACTGAGCTAATCGCCCAATTGCGCTTACACGGATCTATCATATCACAGTATCCCAGAAAGATCAACTAAAAAAATCATAAACTTTCAATGCCCTCTGGCCGCACGCACGATCGAATCACTCTATGGAGTTTGCCCTTGGTGGCAGCCCTCACCTTTGGCCAGACTCAGAGCAGCAACCTGACTTTGCTCGTTTCCGGCAGCTTCTTATTCGGCGGGCTGATGTTTGGCCCCGACTTGGATATCTACTCCTGCCAGTATCAGCGCTGGGGATGGTTCAAACCGATTTGGCTTCCTTACCAAAAAAGCTTGCGCCACCGATCTTTTTTGTCCCACGGGCCTCTGATCGGCACTGCTTTGCGAATCTTGTATCTCGCGATTTGGATCGTGGTTTTCGGAGTGTTGGGCTTGGCAATTGCTGACAAAATTGGGAATTTAGCCGGGAATTGGCAAGAAGCGGTTTTCGGTTATGGTCGATCGATCTTGGAACACTACATCGAATTGTTAGCCGTTTACATCGGTCTCGAATTGGGCGCGATGAGCCACTATTTGAGCGATTGGGGCGGCTCGGCTTACCAAAGATTCAAAAAGAAAGGATTGAGCGGGTTGCGCCCTTCTAAGACAATTAAGAGGCGCAAAATTAAAGCTCCCCGCCGCACATCTAGCAAATCTAACAGGTGAATAAGTAAATCCACTTATAGATTAAACGTAAAATATGGCTAGCGCTCAAGCTTGCTGTCTTCCTTCTTCCTTCTTCTTTCTTCCGTCTTCCTTCTTCCTTCTTCCTTCTTCCTTCTTCCTTCTACTTAAGGTGAATTTTAATGTCTAATTCCCACAGTCGCTCGCTCGCTGCACTCGAAAACTTGATAGAAGTTGTAGCTAAATTGCGATCGCCCGACGGCGGATGTCCTTGGGATTTAGCCCAAACTCCCCAAACCCTAATTCCTCACATCATCGAAGAAGCTTATGAAACCGCCGACGCGATTCGCAAACAAGATCGAGATGCGATCGTCGAAGAATTGGGCGACTTGCT
>JBBSNU010000497.1:0-4338 GCA_038260455.1 Chroococcales cyanobacterium
AAAGACAGACAACAGTACAAATCGAACTGCAACGCTGAATATTCTGCATACAATTTACGTAAGTGCCGAAAGAACAGCAGATTTTCAAATGACCCGTGGAATTCGCAATATTTTAGACAACGAAGGCAACAAAGATGATTTACTGGCTTTTATGCTTGACAGAAATCTACCGGTTGACGAAATTGAGGCAGATAAAATTGCCGACGAAATAATGATAAATCCGCCACTACAGGGTTTTTTAACCATTTCTAATGCGTTACAATGGCGACTTCAGTATGGCAGAGTAATTGAGCGTGCCGGACAACAAGACGGCGTTATCGCAGTTTATAGATTTAACTCATGATTTCCACAGTTCGCAAAACAAAACTAGAATACGGAGATTTTCAGACACCCCCAGAATTAGCTGAAATGGTGTGTAGAAAATTGATAGAACTTGATATTAACCCCAAAGTCATCATTGAGCCAACTTGCGGGATAGGTAATTTCATTAAAGCTGCTGCAAATTCGTTTCCATCCGCCAGCAAGATTATCGGGGTTGAAATCAATCAAAGTTATTTAAGAGAATTAAGAGCTAAGTATGAATTGTTACAGGATGAAAGATATGAGGTTAAGCACGGAGATTTTTTTGAGTTTGACTGGACATCATTAATCAACCAATTTAATCATAGGGTGCTGGTACTTGGCAACTTTCCTTGGGTGACAAATTCACAACAAGGAACTATTGGCAGTGAAAACTTGCCGAAAAAAAGTAATTTTCAAAAGCACGCTGGCTTAGATGCACTCACAGGTAAAAGTAATTTTGATATCTCAGAATGGATGCTAATTAAAGCAATTCATTGGTTGCAAAATCGTGACGCAACTCTGGCAATGCTTTGCAAGACTTCCGTTGCTCGAAAGTTATTGAACTACATTCATTCAAAAAAACTTAATCTCGCTAGCTGTGCAACTTACAAAATAGATGCTAAAAAATATTTTGACGCAAATGTGGATGCCTGTTTGTTATTCTGCCAGTTTGACTCAAGCTCACAGAACTACTTCTGCGATGTATTTAGCAGTTTAGAAAGTTCAAACTCCCACCGCATAGGGTATCAAAATAATCTCCTAATTAAAGATATAGATTCTTTCAATAAATTGAGTAATTTATATGCTGTCAAGTCAGGGACGAAATGGCGATCGGGCGTCAAGCATGACTGCTCGAATGTGATGGAGTTTCGTAAAATTGATAATTTGTTTGTCAATGGATTTGGGGAATCTGTCGAACTTGAGGAAACTTATCTATTTCCGCTACTTAAAGGCTCGGATGTCGCTCAAAATCGGATTAATGCCACAAATCGCTATATTTTAGTAACTCAAAAATTTATTGGCGAGTCAACCGAATCTATCAGCCAGATAGCTCCTAAAACTGGGCGCTATCTCGAAAAACACGCACAATATCTAGACAATCGCAAAAGCAAGATTTATCAACATAATCCTCGCTTTTCTGTTTTTGGAGTTGGCGATTATAGTTTTAAATTGTGGAAAATAGCAATTTGCGGACTTTATAAAAAATTGGATTTCAGATTGATTGGTGCAATTGCTAATAAACCTGTAATTTTTGATGATACTGTTTATTTTCTCAGCTTTGAAGACGAGGGAATCGCACGTAAAACTTTTGAGCTTTTGAATTCACCTGCTGCAATTAGCTTTTATTCATCAATGGTGTTTTGGGATGAAAAGCGCCCGATTAAATCTAGCATTTTAAATTGTCTTAATCTAACTCTGCTGGCAGATTTGGAATCTTTAACCGCAGATGCACGCAGATAAATGCGGATGGATAAAGATATAATTTATATTATCGGTAATTATCAAAATCTATGACTCAAGCTTTACCCAGACTCGTAAACTTCGAGGAATTTGTGGAGTGGCTGCCTGAAAATTCGGCGGTACGCTACGAACTGCATAATGGAGATATTGTTGAGATGGCACAACCACTAGGCGAACACGAGGAAGTTAAAGGCTTTCTTACAATCAAAATTTCCTTTCAAATAGAACGTCTGGGATTGCCATACAGTATCCCCAATCAAGTGATAGTTAGACCTCCTGAAAAAGATTCTGGTTATTTTCCTGATGTGTTGGTGCTGAATCGTGCAAATCTGGTGAACGAAACTTTATGGCAAAAACAGTCTATCCTCAGTTTGGGTGCATCGATACCTTTGGCGATTGAGGTTGTGTCAACCAATTGGCGCGATGATTACTATTGGAAATATGCCAATTATGAGGAGATGGGTATTCCTGAATATTGGATTGTGGATTATGCTGCGTTGGGCGGACGCAATTTTATTGGTAATCCCAAACAACCGACAATTTCTGTCTGTAACTTGGTTGATGGTGAATATCAAATCTTCAAGTTTCGAGAGAACGATCGCATTGTATCGCAAACCTTCCCGGATTTGAACCTCACAGCAAACCAGATTTTTAAAGCTGGTTTAGTGTAAGCGGATGTCTGGTACATTGGGAATTTTTAACCGCAGATGCACGCCGATAAACGCAGATGATTACTGTTAGATGTTTATTTTTGCAGGGAGATTGTAGGCTACTATTTCTGACCGAAAACATAAAAAATTGTGATATCGTTCCAAATTCCTCGCTCGGTTTGCAACGCTTCTATTTCACTCTCGAATTCAGCTTTAGCTTGCGCTAATTGCTCGGTTGAAAGTGTTGACAAAGGAGGCGGATACTGTCCGGGAGCAGGATGAGAACTTCCCGCCCACATTGCTTTGGCTTTTTCTAAACTGATATAGCTACCATCTCGATCAATTTTAATTTCTACATCCTCAAATCCTGTTTGTTCGAGCAAGCTGCGGCACTTTTCTACAGTACCTGTGGGTTGGCTCATGTTGAAGGAAATGCCGTATTTTTCAGCTACTTTCTGTGTCACAATTCCGCCCACAAAAGCGGTATCGGCAAAGACTTGAATCCCCAGGATGCCCCCTGGTTTGAGAAATTTGTGCCAGTGGGTGAGGGCTGCGTGCAAGTCGGACATCCAAATAAAGGCAGAGGCACAAAATATGCGATCGAAGCTATTAGTTGGAAAGTCTAGCGCTTCGGCATCTGCCAATAGAAATTCTGTATTTTTGAGATTTAATTCTTGAGCTTTGTTTCTGACTCGATCGAGCATTCCTGTTGCAATATCTATGCCGACAACTCGACCTTCTGACCCCACAATTTGAGCTGCTGCGATCGCCACATGACCTGTTCCCGTTGCAATGTCTAAAACCTGGTGGCCAAAACTCACTCCCCCGTATTCTACCAGACGGCGAGCAATCTGTAAATGCCAATCGCTATTGTCATAGGTTTGACTTCTGCTGGTGTACAAATCTGCTATTTCTTGCTTGTATTTGTTTAGTTCAGGTTGGTTGCTCATCAAGTTGCACTCTTGTACTGGCTTTCTATTCCCGATATTGCTAGCCTTCGCACGGCTTGATTAAAGTTGATAGTGCGAGTTACTTTTTCTTGTGGAGTCAGCCGCTGCAACAGTTGAAACATCAGCACGTCGGCTTCTATGCTGGTGTCAAATGATTGCGGCTTGTATCCAGATTTGACTTGAGTTACTGGAATTAACATCAATTTTTTTGTGCAGTAAACTTATATCGTGTCCAGTCTACTATCGTAACAAAAACGGTTTGTAGTGCGGACTTCAGTCCGCTTTCCCATAACAAAAACGGTTTGTAGTGCGGACTTCAGTCCGCTTTCCGCCCCAGAACCCAATTCCGCACGCGCGATCGACTTTTACTGCGGTTAATCAAGCGAATATGACATTATTGCATATTTTTTTGAATGCTATAAAACCGCAGATAAACGCAGATAGACGTATATCTATTTGATATAAACCAATTTCCAAGCTCTGCCTAAAAATTTATTTTACGCTTGAAGAGTTAGGCTGGCTTGGAAGTTGAATATTGGAAGATTGGATCAAACATTCAATGGAGCGAGAGCCTCCGGATCGGGAGCATCTCAGTTTTGTAAAAAGCATTTTTTTATTGTAGTGCGAGCTTAAGAGCTCGCGTATTGTACAATACGCGAGCTCTTAAGCTCGCACTGTAAATGCAAAACTGAGATGCTCCCTCCGGATCTGCGTTACCAGGCAGAGCCTGGTAACGAGTAAACTCACAAATTACTCAACAAACAGCCATCACACCCAATTCCTGAATCGCCGCCTCCGGGCCCACCAGAGAAATATACGGTTCGATGAAGTATTTCTTAGCAGCTTCCTGAGCTTGGGCCGTCGTAACTGCAGCAATTTCTGCTTGAAATTGCTCGTCAAATTTAATTCCCAATTCCAAAATTTCGTACCAGCCT
>JBBSNU010000498.1:0-4336 GCA_038260455.1 Chroococcales cyanobacterium
GGTTTCCAAAACCAAAAGCCACCGGATTCTAGTATCCGCCAAACCGCAACGCTGGAGATTCGCGTACCTCAAGCAAAGTTAGAAACTACTTTAGATGCTTTAGCAAAACTCGGAAGCGTACAGAACCGAGGGCTTACGGCTCAGGATGTTACTACTCAATTAGTTGATAATGACGCTAGGCTGCGGAATCTTCGCAAATCGGAAGAAGTTGTGTTAAAAATTATGGAACGATCGGGTTCTGTGGGGGATGTGTTGAAAGCCGCTCAAGAGTTGAGCAATATTCGGGAGTCTATCGAGCGCATTGATGCTGAGTTAAAAAGTTTGCGGAATCAAGTCGCTTATTCGACAATTAGTTTAACTTTAGAAGCCGCAGTATCGGCTCAGCAAGATCCCGAACCTTCTCTCGGTTTGCAGGCGCAGGAAACTTGGGGAAAAGCGACTCATTCTGTGGGCGAATTGACGCTCGGTTTGTTTGGTTTGGGTATTTGGATGTTGGCTTACAGTCCTTATTTTCTGCTAATTGGTACTGCGGTTTACGGTTTTAATCGATTTAGGAAACAGCCTTCGGCTGCGAAAATTCAAGCACCGAAACCGCCCGCTGCAAATTAGTCATGCAGAAGGAAGAAGGAAGAAGGAAGAAGGAAGAAGGAAGAAGTTTGTAGGGTGTGTCGCTTGCAGACCATATTTGGAACAAATCGACAATCTGGTAGCGACGCACCAAACGTCGAAATCTTGCGATCGATCGGACTTGATATCCTTCCTGATTTAAAATCACCAATGGTAGAAGGTGCGTCGCGCGGAGATTTTCGATATTTATTTAGGGATTTTCGATCGCGACGCACCCTACTAATGACGGAAAGCGAGCGGGGACGTTCGCGAGCGGGGACGCTCGCACTAAATAATGACTAATCGTCTATTTGCCATCCATCTTTGGTATAGTCTTCATCCACAATCTTCTTCGGTCTCATCACCAGCACGACTCGTCCCAAAATCGACAACTGCGGGGATGTTTCAAACCAGTGCAATTCTAAATTTCCCCCGTTGTCGGCGAGGAAATAACTGTCAGCTTCCCACTGTCTTTGGGCGCGATCGGCAATAATCAAAACTTCTTCAACTTTACCTTGCAGCGGTACCGGCAGTCGATCGCTCATTTCCAAAATCGCCACCGGATCTTCGGCTTTCAAAACTACCTGCCATCCGGGAATCGCCACCCAAGCTCCGGCTCCGGCAAATTTTACCATTCGGAACGGCTCGATTTCCTCCGGCAAAGGCACTGCTATCAAATCTGACGCAGTAAGCGGCAATTTGCCGGCAACCGGGACAATCCGGGGCAGTTGTTCCTCAGAATCGACCCTGTAGGTGGGCAAGCGGGGCGCTTCCCGCCTCGCAACTACGGTAAAATCTACGAGCAATTGCTCGATTTGCCCCCTAGCTGTTTGGCTGCTAGCTAATTTGAGGCCGCGAGCAATTAAGCGCGATCGCTCTTGCAAATCGCTTTTCTGTCTCGCCAACTGCCAGCACTGGTACGCTACAGCATCCCCTGGAGTGTCTGTGAACCCCTGCGGGAGACTCCCGAAGTGCGAAAACTCCTTCATGGCTTTGGCAACTTGACGAGCATCGTCAACATCCAAATTGTGGGCTAGGATCAAAGCTGCTGCTCCGGCTCGCTCTGTTTGAGACAAAATCCGAAATTCGTATAAAATATCACTTCCTTTGCGTAGAAAGTGCGATCGAACTTCTTCCGAACCGCCAGCGTTGACCATGCTGGTGTAAACTTGGGCTGCGACGCTGACTTGATTTTGCTGAATTGGCTCAAAACCAGTTGCTTCAAAAATCTTCTGAGAGCTCCAGCCTGATTGCTGCAAGGCCGTGCAGGCTTGTCCCCACTCTACCCAAGTGCCTTCCTTGCGGCGGAGCGATCGAATTAACTTTTCGACATCCACAGCATTAGTGGAGGGTGCAGGTGCAGAAGCCGAGGAATCTTGAGGTGTATCAGTCATAATTTAATCAAAAACCAGCGCTAATTTTATGTGTGATTCGATATCAGCAACGATCGTGTCGCGGCAGAGCGATCGATTGATAGTAAGGGAAGTATGAGACTATTGTTACAGAATAGTTGCTCGCCTAAATTTACCAAGGGGAGTTTATCGTATTGTTATGGATAATGCCATTCCAGAGCTCGATCAAATTAAACGCCAGCTCATGACCCTACACCGACCGAAAAAACCCAAAATGCTGGTAGTAGACGATGAACCAGACAATCTGGATTTACTCTACCGCACTTTCCGACGAGATTTTAACGTGCTCAAAGCTGATAGCGGGATTCGCGCCTTGGAAGTCCTCGGTATCGAGGGCGAGGTCGCCGTCATCATTTCCGACCAGCGGATGCCTGAAATGAAGGGAACTGAATTTCTCAGCAAGACTGTGCCACAGTTTCCGAATACCGTCAGAATTATTTTGACGGGTTTTACTGACATTGAAGACTTAGTGGATGCAATTAACTCCGGACAGGTTTACAAGTATATTACCAAGCCTTGGGACCCGAACGAATTGAAAATGGTGGTGCAAAAAGCGGCCGAGACTTATGAAGTTCTCAAGCAGCGGACTGAGGAATTGCACCGCGCCCAAAATCAAATACAACTGTTAGCAACAATCATGCAGGCGGCTGTGGATTATCCGAGTTTGGAACTTAGTTTAGAACCAATGGCTACTGCTATCAGCGATAATTTTTTGGCGGATGTTTGCATTTTGCAACTGTTGGCAGAAAATGTTTTAATGCCAGTCCAAGGCACTCACACTAGCGGCCAAACCGTGGAAAATTGGCTGGCAGATGACCCTCTGGTTGGAGAGGCAATTTCCTCTCAAACTATTCAGGGTGCTGTAAATATTGCCAGCGACGCAGCCCTAGCTAGTCTGCCGCACTATCAAAAATCTGGCGTTCAAGCTCACTTGATCGTGCCGGTTATTCACAAAGGTCGATCGCTCGCCCTGATGTCCCTCCAGTGGAAGCAACCTTGTTCCCTTCGCCCCGACGAACTCACAACAGTTCACCTCGCCGCTCAAGAAGTTGCTTTGGTACTGACGAGTTTTCAAGGTGGTTAGTCATTGGTCATTAGTCATTGGTCATTAGTCATTGGTCATTGGTCATTGGTTATTAGTAGGGGCGGGTTTAGCTAAAGATATATGATACAAACGACTAAAAAAAGGACAAAACCCGCCCTCAGTCATTAGTCATTAGTCATTGGTTATTGGTCATTAGTAGGGGCGGGTTTAGCTAAAGATATATGATACAAACGACTAAAAAAAGGAGAAAACCCGCCCTCAGTCATTAGTCATTGGTCATTAGTAGGGGCGGGTTTAGCTAAAGATATATGATACAAACGACTAAAAAAAGGAGAAAACCCGCCCTCTCTCTGTTTTGAGTTTAAAATAATAGCAAGCCAATGATTCCAGACAAAATATCGGGGATAGCTAACCAATAAAAAGCATTAATGACTGGTGACAGGATGACATGAATAAACGGATTAATTATTTTTTAGGAATGACAAAATACCAATGATATCGTATCCGGTAGATTACCATAACAAAAACAGTTCGTAGTGAGGACTTTAGTCCGCTCTTTTCTTGCAGACTAAAGTCCTCACTACAAACCGAACTTTACCTGTCCTTGTCAATCCACCGGACACGATATGACCAATCACCTTTTTACAATCACCTTTTTGCAATGAGTAATAATTCAGAACAAATTAAAAATATCTTTAACCGAATTGCACCAGTTTACAACCAAATGAACGACTGGTTGAGCTTGGGGCAGCACCGGATTTGGAAGCAAATGGCGGTGAAGTGGAGCAGCGCGGGCCCGGGAAATACTTGTTTGGACTTGTGCTGCGGCAGCGGGGATCTAGCGTTGCTGCTGGCAAAACAAGCAGGGCCTACCGGCTGCGTATTTGGAGTAGATTTTTCCGCCGAACAATTGGCTGTTGCGGCTTTGCGCGATCGACCTTTGCTTACCCCTACAAGTCCCATTACCTGGGTAGAAGCCGACGCCCTAGACTTGCCTTTTGCCGACAATTACTTTGACTGCGCCACAATGGGTTACGGCTTGCGTAACGTGACGGACATCCCCCGCAGCCTTCAAGAATTGCACCGCGTGCTCAAACCGGGCGCAAAAGCCGCCATTCTCGACCTCCACCGCCCCAGCAATTCCCTCATGCGGAGCTTTCAGCAGTTTTATCTCGACAGTCTCGTGGTGCCAATTGCTCAGCAATTTGGGATGACTCAAGAATATGCCTACATTAATCCTAGTTTAGAAAAATTCCCGATCGGTCAGCAGCAA
>JBBSNU010000499.1:0-4321 GCA_038260455.1 Chroococcales cyanobacterium
CAGCCAGTGTTTGTCTGTCAGAGAGTTCCCTCTAATTCGATAATTTCCCAAAGGTGTCTTCGCCGCTAACAAGCCGTGCTTTTGAGCAATTTTGGTAAATAATTCTGTATCTTCTCCTACCTGCCAATCTTCTGCAAAGCCACCTTCTTGGAGTAGAATAGAGCGATCGACTACAACAGAAGACGGGAAAACCCAAGGACTTTCGCCTGTCTCCTTAATCGCCTGCATTTCTACTTTACTTGTAGGATAGGTGGCAACATAGCCCAACTTGTTGCCGCGCTTGTCTAAATATCGCAAAGCATGACCCACAGCTTTGACTTCGGGATTGTCTTCGAGCATTTTCAAACAAACTTCTAGCTTGTTTGGTTCCCAGGTATCGTCGCTGTCGAGAAACGCTACATACTTGCCCGTTGCCCGATGTATCATTAAATTTCTCGACTTAGAAACTCCAAAATTTTCGGAATTTCGGAAGTATTGAATTCTGGAATCTTGCTCGGCCAGTTGAGCAGCTATTTGGGCAGTAGCGTCTGTAGAAAAGTCATCAACAATTAAAATTTCTAAATGCTTGTGAGTACCGTTGACTGCGGAAACAACTGTTTCGGTTAGAGTGTCGGCTGCATTAAATGCAGGAATAATTACACTGACTTTTTCGTTGTTCATAAATTAAATTAGCTCTGGTTTGGTAGTTGTTCGCTTAAGTCGGGTTTTCGCCACTTATGAACGAAGCCTGCATGAAAATACTTAGAAAGTAGGGGTTTTCTGCAGAAACTGCAAATTGCAGGCTTTGAAAGCCACCGAGTGCGATCGAGTGCGATTTTGCAGGCTTTGTTTGAGCTGTTGACTTCCCAGCCAGACTGTTGTTATCGTTTCGATCGTTCCAGCTTCTTTCCACCGCCTCGCGTTTAGGCACGCACTGGCACAAATAGGATGCTGTTGGGAGCATCTGTGTTTTGCTTTAACGCTCGCCAGTCGTAAAAAAATGCTTTTTTTAAAGTCGGAAATACTCCCATGCTATTTTTGTCTGATAATATTTTGTACGCACTGTTAACAAGACTATAGTTCGACCATTATATAGCCTTGTTAATTTTTTTATATTAGATTCATTGAATTAACTTTTTATATCCCAATAGTCAGGACAGTTTTCAATCACCAACGGTATAATTCTTGTCATTACCCACATCTGGTGAAACCGTCACGCGACGCGTTATCCCGCTCTTAGTCAGGGAATTTATTCCCTGGCGATATCGCGGCTGTGAGGGTTTGTACGAGATGTGGGTAATGACAAGCGGTAGAATTAGGGTGAGAGCTTCCCCATTCTGTGAAATATTAACGGTTGAATGCGGGTTTCAGTCGCCGCCCCAAAAATGGTCTGGAGTATTCTAATTAAAGTATCGGACTAATTGGAATAGTAAATTTGTAGTTATTAATAATTCTTATCTCAAGTAAGATTAAATCTATATCTTTAGGATGATGTTATTCAAATTATGTTTTAAAATGAACTAAGAAATCGGGGGGGGAAATGTTTTTAAAGTTAAGTGGTAAAGTGCGAATTTATACTTGTTTCTTAGCAGTTTTGCTATTCGGCGGCTGCCAGCAGCAACTACAGCCAAACTTGCAACAGCGCAGCAAACAGGGCATGGTAGTTTCGGCTCACCCTCTGGCGAGCGCTGCGGGGCTGAGGGTGTTGCAAGAGGGTGGCAATGCGGTGGATGCGGCGGCGGCTACGGCTTTGGCGATTTCGGTGGTGGAACCTTTTTCGGCGGGTATCGGGGGCGGGGGTTTTTTGCTGCTGCGGCGGGCCGAAACGGGGACTGTGCAAGCGCTGGATTTCCGGGAACGATCGCCCAAACGAGCCACGCGGGATATGTACCTCGACAAGCAAGGTAAGGTGCGCGATCGCGCAAGTCTGGACGGGCATTTGGCGGCAGGTATTCCGGGTACGGTGGCTGGACTTTATACGGTGCACCGCGAGTACGGGAAGTTGCCTTGGGCGCAGGTGGTGGCGCAGGCGATCGCCCTTGCGGAAAATGGCTTTCCGGTGAGTTCGCGCTTCACAAAGGCTGTTGGGGGGCGAGTGAATGCGATTAAAAAAAACCGGGCGGCGCGGGATATTTTTACGCGGGGCGGCATTTTATACCAGCCGGGGGAACTTTTGGTGCAGCGGGATTTGGCGCGGACTTTGCGGCAGATTTCTCAAAATCCGCAAAGTTTTTATCGCGGCGATATTGCGCGGGCGATCGCCAGCGACATGGCTAAAAACGGCGGCATTATCACTCTCGAAGATTTGAAAAACTATACGCCGATTTGGCGCAATCCGGTTTGCGGTAAGTTTCGGATTTACCAAATTTGCGCGATGTCGCCTCCTTCTTCCGGCGGCGTTCATTTGTTGCAAATCTTAAATATTCTCGGAGATACGGATCTCAAGAAATTGGGGAGAAAAAGTCCAGATACTTTGCACTTGCTAGCGGAGTCGATGCGAATTGCTTATGCTGACAGGGCAGAGTATTTGGGCGATCCAGATTTTGTGAGTGTACCGGTTAAAGCTTTGACTAGCAGGAATTATGGCAAATTTCGCCGATCGCAAATCGAAATGTCAAAAGCCAAACCCTCGGGCGAGGTAAAAGCTATTGACGCTAAAACTTTGAGCCGCTTTGTGCGCGAGTCGCCAGAAACTACTCACCTGACGGTAGTTGACAAAGAGCGCAATGTGGTGAGTTTGACGTTTACGGTGAATGGCGGTTTTGGGGCTGGAGTCGTGGCTGCGGGTACGGGAATTTTGCTCAACAACGAGATGGACGATTTTGCCGCTGCTGCGGGTGTGCCGAATTTGTTTGGTTTGGTGGGCGGTGAGGCAAATTCGATCGCCCCGGGGAAAACTCCTTTATCCAGCATGACGCCGGTGATTGTCACGGAAAATGGCAAATTTCGCCTCGCTGCCGGTGCTCCCGGAGGTAGCACGATTATCACCACGGTTTTGCAAATTGTCCTGAATGTGTTGGTTTATGACATGAATGTGGGCGATGCTGTGTCTGCACCGAGAATTCACCACCAATGGCTGCCCGATCGCCTGATGGTGGAACGGGGCGGGTTTCAGGCTGCGACGCTTGAGGAGTTGCGCGGGCGCGGACACCAGATTGTGGAACGTGACGGCTGGGGAAATGCTAATGCGATCGTCCTGACGCGCGATGGTTGGTTGGAAGGCGCTGCCGATCGGCGCGGGGAAGGAGAAGCACAAGGGTTTTAGTCATCCACGATCTGTCATTAATAATTGTGGCGATCGCCAACCGTATAAAAACTCGTTTTCATTGGTATCCAGTGCGTAAGTCAGGAAATTATTCGTTTGTCTGCGTGTATTTCGGCATCAATATTTTTGCACTGAGGTTGATTGACTGACTAACTACAAAAAAACGCCCAATACAATTTACCACAAAAACCGTAAATATACGTAGATGTAAAGTCATTGTAAAGGCCCTAGACATTGATACTTATATAATGTGAAAATGAAGTTGTGCATTGAATCAGCTTGGCGATTATCGCAAAAAAATATGCTAAATCTTCACAGAATGGCTAGCTTAACTGCTACATTAACTACTGCTCTGAGCTTGTTGGCAGCGCCAGCAATGGCATTTTCGGTAGGAGCAACTAATAACACTGAGACTTTAAAAAATAATTTATTGGGAAAAAATACAGCAGGATTGAGTGATTTCTCAATTTCAATTAGCGGGAATTCGGCTGCTTTTGGTACTTTTATGAATGACCCCTTTGGTTTGACATCAGGTGTTGTTCTCAGCACGGGTAAAGTCACAGATATACCGGGTCAGAATCGGAAAGATAACGTAATCACCAACGGCAGCGATTTAAACACGGACTTTGGCCCTACTGGTGAACAGGGAGATTTGACTCAGCTCAACCTCAGTTTTTTTGCTAATTCCACGGTTGAAAAGTTGTTTTTTCAATATGTATTTGCTTCTGAGGAGTTTCCTGAGTTCGGCGGCTCTGAATTTAATGACGATTTTGAACTGCTGCTAAACGGCACTAATTTAGCAAAATTGAGCGACGGGAAAACAGTTACAATTAATAATCTTGTTCCCGATCCGTATAATCGCTCTCAAGATCACCCAGACTATATTGACAACCCAAGTTTTACAGGTATTGCTGCTAGCATCGTTAGGCTGGATGGTTTTACTAAAGTTTTAGGTTTTGAGGGTTTGCTCAAGCAAAATCAGACGAATGTTTTGAGCATCCGCATTAAAGATGTGGGTGACGGTAATTTAGATTCTGCTGTATTTATTAAAGGCGGTTCTTTGGGGACGGTTCAAGC
>JBBSNU010000500.1:0-4293 GCA_038260455.1 Chroococcales cyanobacterium
ACCGCTTTCTCTTGCGGGGTTAGTGCGCGAGAGCGAACATAAGACCAAATCTCTTTGAGGGTGGAGGCAGTTGCGAAGAAGCAGAAATTCAAATCGTGAGGTTTGGGAATCCCCGTCCGCGACGGTCGGGGTGGATGTCAAGGAACGGTTTCTGTATATTTCTCGATTTGTATTCCTCCAACAGTAAAATCCTCTCCACCCTCTCTTCTTCTCTCCCTCTCTCCGTCAACAATCACAGATAATTCCACATGGCTGCAGCTTATTTAGACAAAGCTACTTTTGATAGAGCGCAATTAAATTCTGGTTGGGTACAATGAGGATAGTAGGATGCAGCTAGCGGAGGCATGGATGATGAACGCAGTTATGGCTAATTTTGGTACTGTTCTCGGATTGATCTCAATTTTTATCGGTTTCACCCCGGCGGTTCTCGCCCAACAAAGAGTGCAATCAGGGCCCCAAAATTCGGAAACGACTTTATCTGGGGATTCTCTGAGAACTGTGGAGGACAGAACCGTGGACTCGGACTACCAAAACTTGATTGGTGAATCACAAACGGGGGCTAATTCTGCTAGGAGGGAGCGCAGCTTGGGGGATACATTTCGCCTCAAAGTTGGCCCGGAATTGGAATTTATCACTACTCCTTCCGACGCCCAGCGTCTAGGAAATCCCTTACCTCTCAAACCCAACGACAGCGGCACAGGAGGGGGAGTTCAGCTTCAGCTAGGACTGTAGCGATTTTAAAGGAATTGATGTCAAGCGATTGATCGCCCGATCCTATTTTTGAGGCTGGGATCTATTGTGACTGCGATCGCCTTTTTTTATCAGTTTTATCACAAATTGCGTGCGCTTTCCATCACACCAAATCGCCGATTATCAACAGAAAATTAGGACTATTAAACTTCAAATTCAGTCAAATCGGCTACATATCTTTACAATATCGCATAAAACAGGCGGTGAAGGTGATGGGAAAGGCTCAACTGATCGATTATTTGCGAGGGGAATTGGCGCTATCGAATTCTGTGATCGCCGTTGCTCTCAGACACGGCGAAGAAGATGCCAGCCAACTGCCGATGGTGCTGTGGCAGTACGGGTTAGTAACGCTGAAACAGTTAGATTTGATCTTTGATTGGCTGCAAACTCAATCGGCTTAGCAATTTAAGATGCAAAGTTTAAAAACAGGGATATCGAATTGCTGATTTTTGAGAAATAAAGCTTGCACAAACGGGCGTAGAAAAGTATGGGGTTGAGTGTTGAGGTTGAGGGTCTGTTTGATTTTTTACCTTTGGGTAAGATCAAAATATAGGGTAGGGGCACAGCACTGCTGCGTCCCTATTTTTATGGCTCCAGACAGCATAAAACAAACCCCAGCAACTTTGAGGTTGCCGGGGATTGTCTGATTAAATTTGGTGGCGGGAAGTGGATTTGAACCACTGACCTTCGGGTTATGAGCCCGACGAGCTACCAGGCTGCTCTATCCCGCGTCGCTTAATCTATATTTCTAGTCGTTTCCGAAAATCAAACTCTGTAATCGTTGAGATTACAGAGTTTGTTTCAAGTTGGTGGCGGGAAGTGGATTTGAACCACTGACCTTCGGGTTATGAGCCCGACGAGCTACCAGGCTGCTCTATCCCGCGTCGCTTTGTCTACTCTCTAATATAAACATACCTTTCGGAAAATTGCAACCCCTAAATCAAAAAATTTTTTGAGATTGTGGGAGGGGTTGCTAAAATCCGCTCAGAGTATCGATCGCACTAAAGCATCGAAACTTCGCCAACTACTTCCAAGCGCTTAAAATCGCTGAGAGTCAGGTAAGTGTCAGAAAGAGTTTCGGCGATCGTCGGAGTAATCCAGCCCAACTGCTTGAGCAAGTGAATCGCCACAGCAAATTGAGCGCGCTTTCCGCCATCCGTGACCTTAATTGCCAAACCCATGCCTTCGCCAACCTGGCCAATGCACTGCACCCCTTCGGCGCCGGACTTGCTCACCAATTCCCCTTGAGTCAAGCGCATCAGTTCCGTATCAAATTTGCCCTCACCAGCAACCATCATCGGGTGGTGAGTCATAGCGCGGACAATCCGCTCCATATCCACATTGTCGCCGGAGGCTAACTGAGCGTACAAAGATGCCATTTGCCCCAACTGCAAGAAATAGGTAGGAGCGCCACAGTCGTCCCGAGCGCTGATAAACTCTTCGGCAGGCATTCCTAGCAAGTCTGCCACTTTATCCAAAATAAGCTGCTGGACGGGATGTTTGCGACTCAAATAATTTTTCAGATCCCAGTGCCGTAGTTGACAGACAGCCAGCATTCCGGCGTGTTTGCCGGAGCAGTTGTATTGCAGAGCGCTCTTTTTGCCTTCGGGAATGGGGCATTGAAGTTTAGATGGGTCTATGTCGCAGCGCCACAGGACGTTAAATACCTGCCGCGATTGCTCGATCGTACCTTGATGAGAACTGCAAATAATCGCTAAGTCTCGATCGGTCAATTCGTAGCGTTCTAAAGTGCCGCTCGCCGTCACAGCCAAAGCTTGAAACGGTTTGAGAGAAGAACGCACAAATGTGGCCGTTTCCGAGTTACCGGCAACGGACAGAACGCGCCCGCGTTTGTCGCAGACAGCGGCCTGGACGCGGTGCTTCGATTCCACAATGCCTTCGCGCAGCAGTGTGACTTCCAGTTCGGGAGCTTGGGTTCGTTTTCCCCTTGTCATATCAATTTTAGATTTTAGATTTTAGATTTTAGACTGGGGTACAGGGGAGTTATGATATCAATTCCGGTTGCACTCTTCAACATGATTGTTAACTGTTAACTGTTAACTGTTAACTGTTAACTGTTAACTGTTAACTGTTAACTGTTAACTGTTAACTGTTTGAACAATACCGATCCAACCGGAAACGATATGAGTTGTCAGTTGTCAGTTAAAAATGTCAGTTAAAAAGTCAATTTTTTCGGCAAAAACTCATAACTCCCCTGTTTTGGCTCCCGATTACAAACAATTCCAAATTAGCCCCCCGGCAACCAGCAATGATACCAAACCATAAAACGTCTGTCGCAGACGCTTCAGAATTGGTTCTAGTTCATAGTTGACTATCAACTGGTCTTGAACCAAAACTTCGGGAGTTTTAGGCCAAGCTTGACAATCGTACCAGCCAGACTCTTCGTAGACGACTGTGGGATTGTCCAGGCGCGATCGCACGTAGAACCAACCCAAGTAAAGTCGGAGCAAAGCTAATCCTAGAATAAAACCGGCACCTGCGGCGGTCATCAGGGCGAACTGAACTGGATACTTGGTTGGAACGAAGCTGGCGGCTGCTAAGGGCCCGGATACCAAGCAACTCCAACCCCATACCCAAGCCAGTTTTGCCAGATATGCGGGCAAATCGAGAGTTACCCAGCTAAAAAACCAGGATTCTGTAAGTTCTTGGTATTCATTAACCGGTCGCTGTTCTTGGGGAACAGGACAAATAGAAACAGAAGCGTTTTTCACATTAGCGTTCCTCTGCGGGGGAAAAGTCAAGGCGATCGGCGTGTCCCCAAAACGCTTCTAAATTGTAGAATTCGCGCTCTTGAGGTTTAAAGACGTGGATGATCGCGTCGCCGTAGTCCATGACGACCCAACTTGCGTCTGATAGCCCTTGTACGCGCAGCGGTAAGCGTTGCCACTCCTCTTCTACTTGGTCTGCGATCGCTTGGGAGATGGCTCGTACTTGCACGTTGGAAAATCCGGTGACGATCGCAAAGTAGTCTGCCAGATAGCATACTTCTGACACTTGGAGCAGTACAATATCAACTGCTTTGCGGTCATCGGCAGCTTGTGCAGCGGTGAGGATCAAACCGCGCGCTTCGTCTGAGGGGGTGTTGTCGGTTACTGTAGACTGAGTTGTGGAATATTCGAGTTGGGTTAGTTCTGACATTAAGTGTTTAAGTTCCTAGTTGATACGGTAAGGGAAAATGGGTGCGTTTTGGCGATCGGTTGTTGGCAGATTGAGACTGGAAATAGGAATTAAGTTCAAGCCAAAAGTAAGTACAGGATTGCTGATAAATTTTACTGTTAACTTGTGATTTGTGCGATCGACTTTCCTGTCGAATTTCCTGTTTCCGGCGATTCGCGAGCCATTTGCAGAGCCCAATTGCGGGTAAGTACGGTGCGCGGGTGGATGTAGCAGCGAGTTTCTAGCAAATATTTGAGAGAATAATCGCTAGTTTGCCACACGGCTGCATAAAGATTTTGCCAGCTTGTCTCGCGCAGTGATTTTAGTTCGGCTGTGTTGCCGCGGCTCGGCTCTATAGTATCTGCT
>JBBSNU010000501.1:0-4286 GCA_038260455.1 Chroococcales cyanobacterium
AGCGGGCATAAAAAACTTTACCGACTAATGGCAAAGATTCTTTGATTGAGGAGTGCAAACCGCCTAACAGTTCGATGTGTTCGATGTGGAGGAGTTTTTGCTTTTGGGCGGCAAGTTCGATCGCCCTTTCGGCCTCAGATAGTTCTAAAGATAGAGGATATTCCACCACAACGTGCTTGTCATTTTCCAGGGCGGCGAGGACGATCGCCCCGTGATCGCGGTTCACCGTACAGACAATTATCAAATCTAAATCGTCTCTTTCTACCAGCTTGCGCCAAGAAACGGCAGCTTCGGCGCCGAAAGTTTGACAAAATGCTGCGGTTGTCTCCTGGTTGTGGCCCGCAACTGCTACCAAGTTCGATCGCGCGTCAGCCACCAGCGTCTCGGCCCTCAACTTAGCCGCAAAGCCAGTACCCACAATCCCGACGCGAATTGGGGAATTTAGGGAAAAACCAAAGCCAGTATTAATTTGAGTCATAGGATTTAGATTTTAGATAGTTACGTTACAGACTTGCGGTGTAGGGGTTTAGGGTTTTATTGCCCAAATTTTAGGCACAGAGGACAAACTCAAGCAAACTTTGCCGAAGGTCGATCGACAAACCCCATACCAAAAAACGGTTATTTGGGCTGTACGGCTCAAAACAGGATTTTTCCCCGAAACCCGGTTATTTTGCGTAAGTCTTGCAGCAACAGTATCACAAGGCTGAGCCGCGCATAGGTATAAGTAATCAAGATGAAATTAGAAAAAGTTATAACTAATCCCATTCAAATTTTTTGTAAATAAGTGTTGCAAGCTTACTTCTTTCCCCTACTATCATAAAGGGAACTAACCTAAGAGCTAATCTCAGAGCTAATATAGCCTTGAAGGTTGCATTAGGAAAACTTATCAATATTGTTGAATTTTTGAGAGGATTAGTGCATGGCAACTTACAAAGTTACCCTCATCAGCGAAGCCGAAGGAATCAACCAGACCATTGACGTTGATGACGATACTTACATTCTCGATGCTGCCGAAGAAGCAGGACTCGACCTCCCGTACTCTTGCCGCGCTGGAGCTTGCTCCACCTGCGCCGGCAAAATCACATCAGGCACAGTTGACCAATCCGACCAATCTTTCTTGGACGACGACCAAATCGAGGCCGGATTTGTTCTGACCTGCGTCGCTTATCCTAAGTCTGATTGTACGATCGAAACTCACCAAGAAGAATCTCTTTACTAAGTAAGGATTCTCGGCGCGATGCGTTAAGTAACCCGGTTTCTCGTTTTCGTAATTGAGCTATTTGAGTTCAATTACGTTAAGAAACCGGGTTTCTGTGTTGAAAGACGGCGACAGAGATAGGACGTGCGGTTGAAATCGCCCGGTTTTCTTGTCCCAAGCGTGTTGTCTTATAAACCAATATGCTTGGGTTAACACTGTTTATCGCCCGGAGATCCCCCTAAATCCCCCTTAGGTCGGGGGACTTTGAGAAGATTCTTGTTCCCCCCTTTTTAAGGGGGGTTAGGGGGGATCTTTCTTAACCCAAGCGTATTGTCTTATACACTATTCCCGCCAAAACGTAATGGAATCGTTAAGCGGCACAACTTGAGTGCCCGGAAAATAAAAACTGAGAATTCGATCGCCACTCCAGCCCAAATTAGCTAAATTGTAAGAACCTGTCTGACTCATTCCCACGCCGTGTCCGAAACCGCCTCCGACAAAAGCATAACCGTTGAGAGTTTTGTCTGGATTGTAAATCGGTTCTAGGTAAAAAAGCGTGCTAATCGGCGGGTAAAAAGCATTGCGAATCTCATCTTTTTCGATGGCGATGGGGCCCAAGTCAGTTTGTACATTCATTTGCAAAACTCGACCGGCGGGCGACCTTTCCACCACTTCTACCTTGGTGAGAGTTTTAAAATTAGCTAGCGGGTGCTGTTTCTTTTGAAGATACTGTTTGAGAAATGCCCCAATCGATGTCAGAGAAACTTGTTCGCGCCAGCGGAAAGTGTCTTGTTTTTCCTCATTAAACCCTGTTTTCAGAGTCATAAAGCGGCGGAAGTTGTTTTCATCAGACAAGCTCTGCTTTGACAAATCCCAGACGTTCTTGGGGGAATCGACGATCGATCGCAAATACGGACGTTCCGGGCCGTGCCACACATCGCCAAAAGTCGCTGTCACGCCGCCGCTAGACGCTGAATAGAGCGCGTCTACGAGCTGATTTTGATAAGTTAGCACTAAACCGCTCGTTTGGGCGATCGCGCGATCGCTTTGCGGGTAAACCTCAGTCAAACCCTTATAAACTTGACAGTTAACATCAGCGCACAACTCATAATTATCCACAGCAAACCGGCGCAAATTTCTCAGGGCGTAGGTTCTAGCTAAAATAGTTTGAGCGACAATCGAAGCGTAAGGCGAAAAAGCCCCAATTTCGTGAGGAACAACACCCCGCAAATAAGTTTCAGTCAGCACCTCATTAACTAAAGTATAAGTGCCGTAAGAATTTTTTTGCAGGTGCAAACTGCCGCCATAACGGCGAGTTTGTTGAAGAACTTTTTCTGGTTCAGTAGCTGTCGCCTCTAAGGTAGTTTGTTCCAATACCTCGATCGTATTTTTGCCCGCCGTCACATCCAACTCATTGCGGTTGAAACGAAAGCCATTTAAAATCCAAAATGCTTGAGGTATTTGTTTGATAACTTTGGAATCTAAAAAAGCTGTTTTGTTACCTTGAGCTTGCAAACTTTGCAACAGCCAGCGCCGCACTATAGGAGAGTTATAAACATCTCTTTTCGCCCAAACTTGCCAGCGCGAAGGTTGAGCAATTTCTACATCAATACCCTGAGCGCGCCACTGATTGGCGCTATCTTCTGCGCTTTCAAAACTACGGTGGGAGCTCAGAACAACTCGTTCTTCTACTAATGGCGATTGCAGAGGTTTATTGGCAATTTCTAGCTTGATGCTGGGAGCAGTTTTGGTTTCTGTGCCTTGAGGAGTTTTGTAACTTAATGTTAAGCTGTCGCCCGGTAATGCTTTCAGCGTGAGTTTGTCGGTGGCTTTATTACCAAACCGCTGCACCACGCCAATTTTGATGAGTCTATTTTGGGGAGTTTGGGCGTTTCCCGCAGCGCTGAAAATGGGCAACAGGCACAATGCGGCGAATACAGTGCGAGAAATGCAGCTAAACCATTTGTAACTTGGAGTTGGAGGTGTTTGAGCGAGCACAGTTATCTGTCTCCAGATAGTTGAAATTTCGGAAGTTTAGATTGTACGTTAGCACATTTGGCGGCTGCTATAGGGGAATTGCCGGAGATAGGCCAATATACTTGGGCTAGTCGTAGGGTGTGTCGCCTGCGATAAATCCCTAAAAAAGAGCGACTTTTCGAGTAGCGACGCACCTTGCAAAATAGTTGTGATCTGGTGAAACCGGGTTTCTTCGTAAATTTCTCGCTACTAAACGCACAATTTCGTAGAAACCAGGTTTCTAGCCCCTGTGGGAAGCCCTGAAACTGTTCAAACAGCAGTCACTGATATCGTGTCTAGTCGATTGATAACAACAAGATTGGTTCGTAGTGAGGACTTCAGTCCTCTCATTTGGAAAAGGACTAAAGTCCTCACTACGAACCTATTTTAATTTTAGGTAATTTAACGGCAAGGATATCACTTACTTGCTTGCTGTTTCCAATACTGACAGGCGGCATAGGCCAAGGTGACAGCGCCCGTAACTATAGCCGCTTCATCCACCTCAAACTGCGGGTGATGGAGGGGATAGTTGGGTTTATCAGTGAGTCCAACTCCCAAGCGAAACATGGTTCCCGGTGCGTGTTCTAAATACATTGAAAAATCTTCCGCGCCGAGGGATGGTTCTGGTAAAATTTGGACGCGCGATCGACCTAAAGCTTCTAAAGCTGCAGTTTCGACTAATTGCGTCAGTTTTGGGTCGTTTTGGACTCCGGGCACGCCACGCTTGTAGGTGAGTTCGTATTTTGCGCCGTAAGTCGCGCAGACGCTGGAAACAATTTGTTCGATCCAAGCCGGTAGTTTTTCGTGGGTTTCGGGATGTAGCGATCGCACCGTGCCCAATAATTTTACGCGATCGGCAATCACGTTCGGCGCGCGTCCGCCGCTAATTTGCCCGATCGTCAAAACCACAGGCCTCAAAGGATTTTGCATCCGGCTAATTGCCTGCTGCAAACTGGTAATTACTTGAGAAGCTATCCAAATTGCATCGATCGCCTCGTGAGGACGCGCACCGTGGCCGGATTCGCCAATTACAATCACTTCTAGGTCATCCGCCGCCGCCGTCAGTGCCCCG
>JBBSNU010000502.1:0-4277 GCA_038260455.1 Chroococcales cyanobacterium
AGCGTCCGCTCCTCTGTTTGACACGACACATTTTTTCTTGTTGTCCGCGCGCCCCCGCCGGGGGGGTAAACCACGCCCGCGCGGGGGGACGCTCGCACTATAAATGCAAAACTGAGATGCTCCCCAAGCAAGCGGACGGTCGTCCGTACTACGAACCTTTTTTGTTATGTTTAGTAATCGATCGGACGCGAGCTCATTGGTAATTTAAAATCAAAAATCAACTTCGACTACGCGCCTGTAATCTGCGGCGTAGCGATCGCACCCGACATAATACAGCAACATCAACATAGGGATAGCGTTTGGGATTATAGATTTTGAAAGTCGGCCGGGAAAGCATTTTGAGAGTCGCGGACGCGCCAAGGCCTTCAAACCTGAGTTTTTGACCGAATCTGGGGACTACAGGACTGGATTTTTGTCAAAAAATCCCGTTTCTGACAAAGGAGTGCGTCCGGGGCTATTTGAGAAATTTCGCTTAGTTTTGCAACAATTACGAGTTTTGGGGGATTCTAGGGGTATCTTTGTAAAAAGTATATTTTCAGGAGACTCAACTACTATGGGTTGGTTTAAAAGACTGTTCGGACTCGAAAAGCCTGCACCCCAGGCTGAACCGATGGCACAAGTAGTACAGCAAGCAGCACAAGCGCAATCCATCGCTCCTGCTAAAGTCGGCCCAGACGGAAATTTTGACGAAAGTGGCTTAGCGAAGCGGGTAGCTTTGGCTTTTGACGGCGATTCAGAAGTTGCTGATATCGAGACTGTTTATGTGGCTCAGCTCAGCAGCACGGTTGTTCTCAAAGGTCAAGTTCCCAGTCAGGCAATTCTCGACAAGTTGGTGGCGATCGCCTCTGCTGAAGAGGGCGCGACAGCAGTCCAAACCGATCAAGTGACAGTCGGGTAGTTCTTTGGAACCGCAGCAGTTTTGCTCTTGATGTCGATCGAACGAGTCAAAAGCTCGATTAAACCCGCAATAGCGGGTTTTTTCCTGCTCTTTGGGTTTCACAATATTAATTTTTGTAAACTAACGCATTTTACTTAAAGAACCGTATAATTGAATACAGAAAGTAAAAAACTTTTACGGACAAAAATCACACCAGACCTGACTGCTCTTTTTATCTGAATATAAGGATCGAAAAATATGCAACTCACTTATCGCGGCGCAAACTACGAATACGACATTCCCACAGTCGATATGATTGAAGGCCAAGCCGCAGGCAAATATAGGGGTCAAGGCTGGAACTATCGGTATCCCAGACACATTCCCGTACCCCAAAAATACGGGGACACAAGCTCTAACACAAAGCGAGATGTTCAAGCCCTGCGGGATGTCGCAGCAGCTAGCGCCGTAGCGGCGGTTCAATCTTCCCCAACAGTTGCGGAAGTGGCGCAAATCCAGCGGAAGCATATTTGCACTATTCTCGATCGCAGGCAGCAAGTAGCCAAAGCCAAAGGCGATGAAAGATTGATGCGCTTGCTAGAAAAAGAGTGGAAGCAGATGGCTTGTTAGGAATTAGCTTCAGAAAATACAGCGTTTGTCAAGAGGGGGAAGTTGAGTTAATCTCAATTTCCCCCTTTTGGTGTTGTTTGGGAGTTGATTTTGCACCCTGGAAGCGATCAATTGTCGGGATTTTGGGTGATTGGAGGTTGCAGAGGGCGATCGAGCTCCTCAACACTCTTTCGGCTTCACTTGCTGCTGTTGTAGCCTTGATTAGGCGAAGTATACTATAAAATAGACATCCTATTAAATTTAAGAGCCGATCGACAAAGCAGGAAGTATGACACTTACAAAGACCGAGTATAAATATATAGAACTAAATCAAGACAATGTTCCCATCATAGCCGGAACTACCATGAAAGTCGTTGAATTAGTCGAAGCTCAGATAGCTTATGGTTGGAGTCCCGCAGAATTACACCTCAATCATCGCTACTTGACTATGAGCCAAATACTTTCTGCCTTAGCTTATTATTGGGATCGCAAACAAGAACTAGATGCAGAAATAAAGCGACGAGAAGAGTATGTTAAACAGGCAGAAAGTGAAGCTAGCGAATCTCCTTTTGCTGCTAGACTACGCGCTCAAGGTCTATTGAAATGAGTCTAGCACTTTATATGGACGAACACATCCATTCAGCTATTACAGTTGGTTTACGTCTTCGAGATGTAGATGTTTTAACTGTTCAAGAAGATGGACGTGCTGGTACATCAGATACTATTTTACTCGATCGAGCTATAGAACTTGGGCGACTTATGTTTTCACAAGACCAAGATTTTTTAATTGAAGCAAAACGTCGTCAAGCTGAAAGTATAAACTTCTCTGGTGTGATCTTTGCTCGTCAGTCTCGCGTTTCCATTGGTGATTGTATCTGCGACTTGGAAATAATTGCTAAACTTGGCGAACTGGAAGAATTTGTTAATCGAGTTCAATATTTGCCT
This sequence comes from Chroococcales cyanobacterium, assembly GCA_038260455.1. Classification (GTDB taxonomy): domain Bacteria; phylum Cyanobacteriota; class Cyanobacteriia; order Cyanobacteriales; family Microcoleaceae; genus Microcoleus. The sequence continues at coordinate 2,429 of JBBSNU010000502.1, forward strand.
TTGTAGCTTGCCTTACATGATAAGCTAATGCTTCCGCTCTATTTAGCAATGTTGTATTCACAGCTTCATTCATCGCTTTGTTCAGGCAATAATCTTCTACCGCTTCAGCCAAATTTTCCTCAGAAACTTCTCCAGTAGGTAACAGTTGTCGCCATAAATCAATCGGAATCACTACTCCGATCGCCTCGCCGTCTTGGTTGGTAAGATATTCAATATTTATCATGCCTATTTTCCTCAAACCTGAATTGATATCGACTCCTGCCTCTGAGTGTATCATCAGACATTAAATCCTCTGCGTTGGCGTAGCCCCCGTAGGGGCGGGCTTCGCTAACGGGCGATCGCCAAACTCTCCCCATCAACCCTTAACGCAAACCACCTGCTTCAAAGTCGCCACCACTTCCACCAAATCCGACTGCTGGTGCATCACCTCATCGATCGACTTATAAGCGCCCGGAATTTCATCTAATATACTCTCATCCTTCCGACACTCAACCCCCTCAGTCTGCCGCACCAAATCATCCAGAGTATATACACTCTTCGCTTTAGTGCGAGACATCAACCGCCCCGCACCGTGACTGCAACTACAGTAACTTTCAACATTTCCCTTGCCTTTAACAATAAAAGACTTCGCCCCCATCGAACCCGGAATAATGCCGTAATCATCAACTTGCGCGCGCACAGCACCCTTGCGAGTAACATACACATCCTCACCAAAATGCACCTCTTTTTCCGCATAATTGTGGTGACAATTCACCTGTAACAGCGGCTTGGTAACTTTGCCACCAGCGAGATGCTTTTCCACAATTCGCTTAAACCGATTCATCATAATATCGCGGTTAAAACTCGCATAATCCTGCGCCCACTGCAAATCGTGCCAATAAGCCGCAAACTCCGGCGTACCTGCCACAAAATAGGCTAAATCTTTGTCAGCCAAACTAATTTCTGCCAGTTTAGCTAAATCTTTAGCAGTCTCGATGTGTTGTTGGGCTAGCAGATTACCGATACCGCGCGAACCAGAGTGCAGCATCAGCCAAACCGAGTTTTCCGTGTCAACGCAAACCTCAATAAAATGATTGCCGCCGCCGAGGGAACCTAACTGTTTTAAAGCTTTATTATCTTGGTGCTGCACTCCTTGATGCAGTTCCTTGAAATCGCTCCATTTTTGCCAGTTGGTGACAGATTTTTCGACTTCTTTGTTTTCAGCAAATCCAACGGGAATTGCGGCTTCGATGTCGAGGCGAATTTGTTTGAGTTTGCCTTCTAATTTGTTGGCATTAAATGGCATTTTTACAGCCATCATCCCGCAACCAATATCCACGCCCACAGCGGCCGGAATAATTGCTTCTTTTGTGGCAATTACTGAACCGACTAAAGCACCTTTTCCTAAATGTACGTCGGGCATTAGGGCGACGTGTTTGAATACAAAGGGCAAAGATGCTACATTGGCGGCCATCTTGGTTTCTTTTTCGCCCAGGGCGTGATTTGCCCAGGATAATACTGGTTTTGGGGCGGATATATCTAATTTTTCGTAGGGCATTTTGGTTGAGGTTTTTGTTTGTTTATATTTTGTAGTTTTTATTGTAACATCTTTTGATTACGATGTCAATCGCTAAGGTGCGCCGAAGTAGTTAGTAGGGTGCGTCAGCTTCGGTTATCTTCGCGAAAAACCAACAATCTCATACTGACGCACGCCCGGGATAAATGGTGCGTCAGTATGAGACTTTTCGTGCTGATTTAAAATGTAAAACCTGACGCACCATACATTTTTAAGTAGTTGGTAGGGTGCGTCAGCTTCGATTATCTTCGCGAAAAACCAACAATCTCATACTGACGCACGCCCGGGATAAAT
>JBBSNU010000503.1:0-4269 GCA_038260455.1 Chroococcales cyanobacterium
CGCAACTTATTTGCATCGGGATAAAAACCTAAAATGTGCAACGATCGACCGTTGTGCACTGTACTGAGTTCAAGTCCGGGGACTATTTCGATACCGTGCAAAGCAGCGGCGGCGAAGGCTTCATCCCAACCAGACATCGTATCGTGATCGGTGACGGCCAAGGCGCGAACCCCCGAAGATGCGGCGGCTGCTACGAGTTCGGCTGGGGTGAGAGTACCGTCGGAATAAGTTGTGTGACAGTGGAGTTCTAGCATTGTTTTTCTGATTAACTATTTATCTACTTTGCGAACTCTATTAATCGCACCTTCTCGCAATTTGGGAAGCACCAGCGATATTTCAATACTTGGGATATTCAGCAGAATTGCCATGACTCAAACTTTGTTTTGTTCGACTGTCTTGTCTATCTGCAACCTCTGTTCCTATAAATGCTATCACAAAAACTGTACGGAAACTCCCCAACCTACCAAGTATATAATTGCCAATCGCGCTGTCTTCGCTTCTGAAAGTGCGATCGCCCTTGACAGAGATATTCGGGCGATTCCCCACGGGATAGCTTCGCTTCATGGGCTTTCTGCTGTGCTAGTTAGCAAATTGGCTCAAATCAGCCTCTGCCGCCGCTTAACTCAAAACGCCATAAAATCATACACCATCAACAGTTGAGCGTTTTGGCGATCGAGATTTTTCAGGTATAAACTGTGGAGGTTCCGATAGTGGCATTGTGCGATCCCTAGCGTTAAGGATTTTTGTATAAATTAATAACATAACATTCAGGTACAGCGTATGAAATCCACACTTTGCTTTCCCGAAACCTCTGTTCAATCTCCGGCCGTTACTTTTGATAATAGTGCTATTGAATCTTGTATCGTAGCGGCTTGGATTGACTTAGTAGGAGGAGACTTTGACAGTTTGGGAGGAGATGATTGGCTTAATTTGTGCGGAGACATTGACGACGGCGAAATTTACCGGGAATGGTTTTTGTGGCAAGACAGCGAAGTCACTCAAGAGTGGGAAGCTTACGATCCAATTACTAATTATCGAGTTGTGGCATCTAGCCGAGAAATGCTGATTTCTCAAATCGATCAAATCGAAGATACCAGAAAAATTTAGCCTTTCGCGAGAATGTTACATCTTGATGTTAGAATTTAAGAATTCTGTCAAACTCGGTTTCTCCTCAATATTTTGGATCGAACGCGATACATCGCGAAACCGGGTTTGTCAGACAAAAAATATAGGTTTGGTTTCGTTGGAATGGCTCAACCTACTAATTTAAAACTTGTGCGTCAATACCAAAAAAACCAAGTTTTTTACCGAGATTAAAAGCCACAATCGAATATTTTTGCTCGTTACCAGGCAGAGCCTGGTAACGAGCAAAGCACAATTGAATATTTTCGTCCATCAAACCCGGTTTCTGCGTAATTCCCGCAATTTATGTCGCTACAGCTTTTTGTTTTTCTCGTTCTAATTTGCGCTGTTTCAAGGCTGCAAGATTTTGTTTGATCGTATCGATCGCACTTCCATCCCCCTGCTGTTGGTATAATTCGCTAGCACGGATCAAATCTGCCACCGCCTCGCCGTCCGATCGCAAATTCGCAAAAACCAAACCGCGATTGTGGTAAGCTTCTGCCGTTGCCACCTGTTGTATGGCGCTAGTAAATTTATCTTCAGCTTGGCGGTAATTTCCCGATTGATAAGCCTCAATTCCTGCTTGAAAATAAACCGCAGCTTTGCTACCTGCGTCAGTAGCTGGAAATTCTGGCGAGTTTAAAATTGGTTCTTTAAACAGTACAGAAATGCTGCCCTTACCGAAGTAAGCCCAAGTCATTGTTCCGATGCCAATCCCTAGCGCAGCGACAACAATGACAGACAGAGCAATAAAATTTGTGAGTTCCATAGAGAAATATTTGTTGTATTACAATATGATAATATAGTTTTGAGTTTTCGCCACGGTCATTAGTCATATACTAATGATTAAACAAAATTACTAATTCCCGATTACCAATTTATATGAGTTTCCAATACAGCGCCGCCCTTGTGACTTTAGCAGACATTGACAAAGAAGTTCTCGTTAAATTCTACACCAAATTTCTCGACATAGAACCAAATCCTTACATTCCCAATACTTATGCTGAATTTCAACTCCCCGGCTTACGACTCGGCATATTCAAACCCAAAGATTCCCACAAATCCGAATTTGCAAGTCGAGCAAAAACAGGCATGAGTTTGTGTTTAGAAGTCAGCGATATCGAAAATGCGATCGCCCGAATTTGGGCATTAGGTTATCCGCCAGCCGGAGAAATTATCAAAGCCTCACACGGTTTAGAAATCTATGCCTTCGATCCAGCCGGCAATCGCATAATTTTGCATCAATCCTATTACAATATAGGATAATCGCGAATAATTAGTGAACTCTCAATCTTCTATTTTCTTCCTACCCTACCCTTCGGGAACCCCTACGGGGAACGGGAACGGCTTCGCCGAACGCGTCCTTCGCGTCTTCGCGGTTCGTCAAAAAACATCAACTATCTAATCAATTCAGCAAAACTATAAAAACTGATAATTAATAACAACAAAGCAGTCAAATGAGTTAATTGAAATTGAGGTCGCGGGCCCATATATTCCCGCACCAAAATTGAAAAAGACGAACCAATTATATAACTCAAAGAAAGCGTTAAATACTGCCACTGCAATGTTACGCTCCAGATCCCGAGCAAAATCATTGCCAAACTCAACATCACCAACTCAACAAACCGAGGCGGATTGTGCTGAGTAGAGAGAATCACAGTGTTCAACCAATATTCCCAAGGTCTCATGTATTAGCGATCGAGCTTTTGGATTTAGCCTTCTAGCTTAACCTACGATCGCCACTCAATCTGTCCCTGCAAACAGCCCAAAGCCTCCGCCGTCTCCACCTGCGGAAACTGCGCGTAAAAGCGACTGACACTGTAAAAAGGGTGAGGAGTCTCCAGAATAATCGACTTATCGGCTATTTGCGCCAAAAATCCCATCAAATCATGGGGTGCCACCGGCGCGCAAATCCACAAAGCAGCCGGTTGCTGCGACTGCAAAGCCTGCGCCGCCACAGCCACCGTCATCCCCGTAGCAATGCCATCGTCCACCAAAATCGCCAAAGCCCCCGCCGCGCTGACATTTGGTCGTCCCGAAGCCAAATCTGCCAGCAGAGATTGAGCGCTATTTTCAGCCTGCTGGAGTGCTGATTTTTTCCAGCGTAAATTTGGCTGTTTTTGATTTTGCCAGAGAACATGGCCGTCAGCAGTTGCCGCCCCGATCGCCAATTCCAAATTATCCGGGCGAGTAATTTTCTTGGCGACAACCACATCCAAAGCACAACCCAAGCGGCGCGCGATCGGCACAGCAACGGGCAAACCCCCGCGCGGCAAGGCATAAACAATCGGTTTCACAGCATTTTGTGCGGTTAAATTCAACTTGCCGAGCTCGTCTTCAACAGCAGCAGCCAGTTTTTCGCCTGCATCGGCGCGATCGTCAAAAAACGGGTTAGAGAACATATTTTTGCCTGTACGAGCTCAACGAAACAATTGGAGATTTGCTGCTCTAATCTAAACTATATAGCAGTTTTCAATCCCATGAAATACAGTAGGGACACGGCACTGCCGTATCCCTACCCGATACCTGTACTTCACTCAAATGAAAACTGGTATAAACTATAATCTCAAAAAAAATCTCTCTAATTGTAAAATATATGTCCAGCGACTTGCAACTCAGTCTTTTTGACAGCAATCAAAGTGCCGCCTTCCAAAACGACTCAATCCCAGCAAATGCCAAAATTCCCATTCCTGCCGGCACTTATCAAAATATGGAACAAATCGGCGATCACTGCAACCGCTGTCACCGCTGCGAATTGGGCAACAGCCGCACCCACGCCGTCATCGGGCGCGGTAATCCTCAAGCCTCAATTTTGATTGTGGGAGAAGCGCCCGGACAAAACGAAGATGAAACCGGATTACCCTTCGTCGGGCGATCGGGCAAACTACTAGATAAGATTTTAGAATCCGTAGAATTGAGTGCAGAAACCGACGTATTCATAGCCAACGTCATCAAATGTCGCCCACCCAAAAACCGCCCTCCCACAGCAAAAGAAATCGAAGCTTGCAAACCATACTTGCTAGAACAAATTCGTATTTTAGACCCCAAAATCATTTTATTAACAGGTGCCACAGCCCTCAAAGGTTTGTTAAACGACAAGCGACCAATTAGTAAAATCAGAGGTCAATGGATAGAATGGGAAGGACG
>JBBSNU010000504.1:0-4264 GCA_038260455.1 Chroococcales cyanobacterium
AAAAAGTTAAAACATTAACGCTTTTTCCTTCTTCGCTCTTCCTTCTTCCTTCTTCCTTCTTCCTTCTTCCTTCTTCATCATTGACCGATCGCATTGCAAGTTTTAGGCGAGCGGAAAATGCACCCGTTCGAGGCGGATTGCTAGCCTAAATTTGTTTCTTTTCATTAAATATAGTACATAAAAGTACAAGTGATCGGTCAAAATACTTAACAGCTCTGCCTGACCGCTGCACATTCTCACAGCACTGCAACCCTGCAATTCTTTTCTCCTCCTGCATTTCCCTCGCTGATGCCATCGCACCAAAGCTACCGGATGCGATCGGCCTTTGCCAAGCAATCTTTCAGACCATAAATCGTCCGCTCTTGTTGATCCCTCGACAGTTCCGGAAACATCGGCAAAGACAAGACTTGGCCGCAAACTTGCTCAGCCTTTGGCAACTGACCTGCTTGATAGGCCAAAGATTTGTAAACAGGTTGCAGGTGCAAAGGTAACGGATAGTAAACCATAGAACCGATGCCAGCTTCCTGCAACTGAGCCCGCATCCAATCTCGAAAATCGCCAGAGGGATTTTGCGCCTCTTCTGGACTTGTCAGCCGGATCGTGTATTGATTCCAAACTCCTTTTGCGAACGGCAATTCTTTGGGGACGGCAACTCCGGGCACGCGGGAGAGAAATTCGCTGTAAAGTGCCGCTTTCTCCTGCCGCTGCGCGTTCCAACTGTCGAGATACCGCAATTTAATGCTGAGAATCACCGCTTGCAGGGCATCTAAACGGCTGTTGTATCCGATTTCTTCGTAGAAATATCTAGAAGACTGTCCATGTTCTTTGAGCATTCGCATCGAAGCTGCGAGGGCTGGATCATTTGTCGTCACCGCGCCACCGTCACCGCAAGCGCCTAAATTTTTGGTCGGATAAAAACTGAAGCAGCCAACATGACCAATGCTGCCGACTTTTCGAGACTGCCACTGGGCCCCGACAGACTGGGCGCAATCTTCAATTACGGCTAAATTGTGTCGAGTCGCAATTTCCATCAACCGAGTCATGTCTACCGGTTGGCCGAAGATGTGCACTGGCATAATTGCCTTGGTTTTGTCGGTAATTGCCGCTTCGAGGAGTTCGACATCCAGATTAAAAGTCTCGCTGTCAATATCGACAAATACTGGAGTCGCGCCGACGGCGCTAATTACCTCAGCCGAAGCAAAAAAGGTAAAAGGAGTGGTAATCACTTCATCGCCGGGGCCAATTTTGAGAGCTCGCAATGCCAAAATCAGCGCATCCGTGCCGGAGTTACAGCCAACGCACTCGGAAACTCCCGTGTAGTCGGCGAACTCTCGTTCAAAACTCTTAACGGCCGGGCCGCCTACGTAGCCGCCAGAGGCAAGCACTTTTTGCACCGCAGCGGTTATCTCGTCGCCAATCTGCGCGTATTGGCGGGTTAAGTCGAGGGGGGGAACATTATTCACTCTTCACACCATAAATTTCAAGCATTATCAAAGCAAATTCTTGCAGCAAAACTGTTTCCCAGAAACGTTTATTCAAATATCTTATATTTGGACAGGCAAAGAATCACGTTATCTAAAGGGTGGGCCGGTGTTAATTCTGCTAGATTTTACAGATTTGGGTTGGGCTTTGGGGATGGTGGCGATCGCGATCGGGCTTTCGGCGTGGCAGGGATTGGGGCTGGAGGGGGCGATCGCGATCGCGGCGGGGCGCACCCTGATCCAGCTAATCTTAGTCGGATACGTGCTCGCAGTCATATTTGACCCCGAGGGGAAAAATCCTTGGCTGGTTTTAGCAGTTTTAGCAATCATGCTAACAACTGCTAGCATGGTTGCCAGCAACCGCATCAGCAAAAAAATCAAGAACTTACTGCCCTTAGTTTGGGGTTCAATTTTTATCAGTACGGCCTTGACTCTCGCCTATACAAACTTGCTAATTTTGCAACCTGACCCTTGGTACGAACCGCAATACCTGATTCCCTTAGCGGGGATGATTTTGGGCAATGCGATGAACTCTGGGGCGATCGCCGGCGAAAGACTTGTGAGTACAGTTAATAGCAGCCAGTTAGAAATAGAAACCCATTTAAGTTTAGGTTCAACGCCACAGCAAGCAGTAAAACAATACCGCAAAGATGCCATCAAAGCTGGATTAATCCCGCTCTTAAATACAATGACAGTGGTAGGAATAGTAACTTTACCCGGAATGATGACAGGTCAAATGCTGAGCGGTGTCAGTCCTCTTGATGCAGCATCTTACCAGATTTTGATTATGTTTGTGTTAGCGCTGGCAACTGTAATCGCAACTCTGTTATTGACTGAGGGATTGTCTCGGAAGTTTTTCAATCAAGACGCACAATTGATCAAATGGTAATTGGGAATTAGTAATTGGTAATTGGGAACACCAGATAGAATATAAATTAACCCGAATTATCGTAGGGGCGGGTTCACCAACATCTCCGATAAAAATGATAAATCTCATAAACCCGCCCCGCCCCAATGACTGATAACTGACAACTCATATAATCTGTACATAAATATCTAGTCGGGGCGGGTTTAGGGAATCTAGGACTGACATTAAAGATTGTCGGTGAACCCGCCCCTACAATAATTATGATTGATTTACAGGACAAGATATCGGGATAATTTACCATGATTAAAACTCCAAATCAACCAGTAATCTTTGAAGAGTTTGCCGAATGGAAACCAGAAAGCCGACCTTACGAACTGTACAACGGAGTAATTGTTGAAATCGCTCAGCCACCGGGAAAATAGCAAGAAATTATCGGTTTTTTAGGCTCAGAGTTAACTCTTGAATTTGTCAAGCTAAACCTTCCGTACTTCATCCCCAAACAAGCATTAGTTAAGCCACCAGAAAACAAATCAGCTTATTCACCTGACGTTCTCATCTTAAATCGCCCAAGTTTAGCATCAGAACCTCTGTGGAAAAAGTTCTCGACTGCGACTCAAGGCGCATCGATTCCGCTCGTTGTTGAAGGAGTTAGCACGAATTGGCAAGATGACTACATCAAAAAAGTAGGCGAATACGAACTAATCGGGATTCCTGAATATTGGATTCTGGATTATCTCGGGTTGGGTGGCCGCAGGTTTATTGGCAATCCCAAACAACCAACGATATCGGTTTATCAGTTGGTTGACGGCGAGTATGAGGTGAGTTTGTTTCGGGGAAATGATAGGATTGAGTCGCCAACTTTTCCAGAGTTGAATTTGACGGCACAACAAGTTTTTCAGGCGGGATTGACTGGGGATGAAATTGCTGGAAATATCGATGATATCGGTTAGGGACACGGCAATGCCGTGTCCTGTATAAACTTTACTCCTTTAAAATAATTGGAATTAATCGTTCCTCGATTTCACAAATATAAGCTGTTAACCCTGTCTGAACACCTTTTTCTCGCAGATGTTCCAGATTCGTCTCTTCCCAGCACTGTTGTTCGCGCTCCATTTGGCCATCTGTTAGCTTTTCGACAACTACTTTAGGATTTCTAATACGATCGGGTTCTTCCAATGAATTAGAGCGCAGTCTGTGTGACTCATTACAAGGATTAAACGTCAATTCCGTCGTTATCTCTTGAAGAATTTGTTTTTCCTCTGGATTAGATGGAATAAACCCATTCAAAACCCAGGCTTCCCGCATTTTGTCGGCTGTACCAATAATAATTGCTAATTTAGGTGGTTGATTTATCTGTTCTGAACGTACTTGCTCGATATGTTTTCTTCGCTCAGGTTGATTGTCTAAATCACGGATGAAAATAACAGCTTTAATCTCTCTTTTTTGTTTGTATTGTAGAAAGCTGATTAACTTGATGATTTTATTAGCTGATTGACCATCACTTTTGAATTTTCCATTGGATCTGATGGTGGGAAAATTGAATTGATCGGCAAGACGTTTAGTTATATCATCGATGTTTTTCCAGCAAGAATTGTCTGTTTCAGCTTCTAAACCACTCCATTGATATAGATGTTGCAGCATCTCAGGTTCTAACCAATCAATTTTTTGTACTAAAATGCGATCGGCTAATTTAGTAGCGGTTCGTGCGTCGGCGCTACTTTCGACAATCACCACAAACTCAATCATTGACTTCTCCTGCAACCACCCAATCTTCTCCCTCCGCATCCCAGAATTCTCCGGTGGTTAAAGTTTGTTTTGCCCATTCGACATCAGGATGTTCATCTAATCTTTTACAACGAGTCACACCGGAGTTATTGTTACTTAATACATGGACTTGAGACGGAGTAAGTTCATC
>JBBSNU010000505.1:0-4255 GCA_038260455.1 Chroococcales cyanobacterium
AAAAAGCCACAATCTAATAGCGACGCACCTGACAAATAAGACTCGTGAAAACCCTCCGCTGCACCTCGCCCAATACTAATGATTGTTGCAAGATTTTTTAGAAACGATATTAACACTGTTGAATCAATAGAATTAGTTGGTAAGAATCATCCCTCTAGGGGAGCCGTATTTTTGAGCTATTACGTCCACTACTTGCCATTGTTTTTGAATTTTTTCACGGTATTTATTGGTTTCATAATCATCAATAGTTGGAGCTGGCCATATAGTTCCAACTGTTTCTAAAGACTCGGCGATCGCTAACATCATGTTGGTTAAACTAGGAAACCATAAAGAAGGGTCACCATCTTCTTGTTGTAGTAGCACAGGTGAGTTTTCAACCTGTGTTTCCGAACCAGCAATGACTAGAGAACCATTCTCATAGGAAACAAATTGAAGATACTTTGGATCGTCAAAAGATGGAGGATAATATCTTTTTGCCTCCTCAATAGACACGAAATGAATTAAGTCACTTACGGATTCAAAAAAGCTCTCCAGCGCACAGGAATATGTCGAATTACCCTCGTCATAAGGTGGCCACCTCATAATACCTACAGGTGCGCCTGCCCACTGATAAAATTCATAGGCTTCATCAGATAGCTGAAATGGGAAAAAACTGAGTTTTTTTTCAATTTCTTCTCTGGGTCTATCTGGCTGGCTGAGATTACAGTAAATACTGATTCGCTCAAGAGCCTCGGTCATCATAGACATAGTTTATTACTCCCGAATGAACTTCAAAATGCTGCTATTGTATTGTCAAAATAACACAGAATTATCATTGCCTAAGCGGAGACGACCTAATAGCCGATTACCAATGCCCAATACCCAATTCCCAATTCCCATATTTAACTTTCCCCTAAATACGCTTTGCGAACAGTTTCATTTGACTGCAAATCGCTAGCAGTACCGGCGACTACAACCTCACCAGTTTGGATGACATAGCCGCGGTGAGCTACACTTAAAGCCATCCGGGCGTTTTGTTCCACCAATAAAATAGTAGTTCCTTCAGTATTAATATCGCGGACGATCGCAAAAATTTGACTCACCAACATCGGAGCCAAGCCCATACTCGGCTCATCCAATAATAACAAACGGGGGCGCGACATCAAAGCACGGGCGATCGCCAGCATTTGCTGTTCACCGCCGCTAAGAGTGCCCCCTTTTTGACTAATTCTTTCTCGCAAACGCGGAAATAAATTTAAAACTTTTTCCATATCAGACTTGATACCGAGAGTATCGTTGCGGAGATAAGCACCCATTTCCAGGTTTTCTTGCACCGTCATGCGCCCAAAAATCAGTCGCCCTTCCGGGCTTTGAGAAATGCCCAAACGGACGATCGCCTCTGTAGAAAGCGACTCCAAAGGCTTTCCCTCAAATAATATAGTGCCGCTGCGCGGGCGCAGCAGCCCTTGAATCGTGCGGAGAGTTGTAGTTTTCCCCGCCCCGTTGCTACCGATTAATGTCACAACTTCTCCCTGCGAGACAGTTAGCGATACTCCTTTGAGAGCGTGAATATTGCCGTAATAGGTGTGAATGTCTTTAATTTCTAGCATAATTGCTCTTTCTGCCTTGTCCTTTGTTATATCGTCCCGACTAATTATAAAATTTTATTGCATTTATTGAAAATTAACCTTTTCTATAGTAAACCAGAGCATCTCACGATCTTAAAATTATCTGCGTCAATCAGTGTTTATCTGCCTTAAATCTGCGGTTGACCGACTAATTGTATTAACCGTGAACATCATCTTCTTTTCCCAAATATGCCTCAATCACGCGAGGGTCGGCGCGAACTTCTGCCGGAGTTCCCTCAGCAATTTTAGTACCGTACTCCATCACACTAACGCGATCGCTAATTCCCATCACCACCTTCATATCGTGTTCGATCAGCAAAATACTCAAATCCAACTCATCGCGAATTCGGTAAATAAAGCGAGTTAAATCAGCCGTTTCATTCGGGTTCATTCCCGCAGTCGGTTCGTCCAAAAGTAACACTTTCGGATCGGAAGCCAAAGCCCTGGCAATTTCCAATCTGCGCTGATCGCCGTAGGAAAGGTTTTTTGCCAACTCCGGCGCTTTTTTCACGCCCAAACCGACAAAATCCAGCATACTCAGCGCTTTTATTTTAGCTTCCCGTTCCTCGGTAATCGCAGTCGGAGGGCGGAGGATTGCACCCAACAAACCTGTTTTCATTCTGCTGTGCCTGCCTACCAAAACATTATCTAGCACAGTCATATTGTTAAACAAGCGGATATTTTGAAAAGTTCTAGCAATGCCGAAACTTGTCAGGCGATCGGGAGGCAAACCCGTGATATTCTTATTTTCTAGGAGCAACTGACCGGCACTCGGTTTGTAGATACCAGTCAGCATATTAAAAAAAGTGGTTTTTCCCGCACCGTTGGGGCCGATCAAACTGGCGATCGAGCCTCTTTCTAAGGTTAAACTAACTTGGTTTACCGCCGTCAAACCGCCGAATTTCATTGTAAGTTGCTGTGCTTCTAATAGTGACATTTTGGTTGTATTTCCTAATATTAGTTTTGAATTTCTATCGTAGGGTGTGTGACTGCAAATAAATTTAGGGGGAGTCTAGCAGGCTTCTGGCGTCACGCAATTTTCTGAATATATAAGGATTTGAGCCTCGAATTTGTGATTGTGGGTAGTTTTTGTTACTTTGCTTTGGTAGGGTGCGTCAGCAGAATATTGTTTTAATTGAGTCAGATTTCTGGACTGACGCACCCTACAGAATTTGATAATTTAAGCTTTGGTAGTTACTTTGCTTTGGTAAGGTGCGTCAGCAGAAGATTGTTTGAATTGAGCCAAATCTCTGGACTGACGCACCCTACAGAATTTGATAATTTAAGTGTAAAGAGGAATTGCTTCTTGATTTTCTTCCGCTCTAAATTTCGCAAAGATAAAAACAGTAACTGTTACAGTGTTGATGGCTAAACTTTCTCCTTTACTATTGACTTCTCACATCTGCTAAAGACTGATTGCTCGCTTCACTATCTGAATGCAATTCAGCTTGGTGAATCTTATCGGGAATCAACCCTTCTGGCCGCACGACCATCATCACAACGAGTGTTAAACCGAATAGAAATAAACGCATTTGAATCGGGTCTAAACTGGTGGCGAGAAAATCTGCTAACTGGGGAATTGCAATTCTGGGAAGTACAAAAGTATTCAGGAAACCTTTGAGGACTTGGGCGAGTTGGGGGAGATAAAGCCGATCGGCAGACATGATAATGATAGCGCCCAAAATCACCCCAGTCATGTTGCCCAAACCGCCTAAAATCACCATACACAGGATGATTACCGACACCGAGAAATCGAAAACGCTGGGAAAAACCGCGCTGATATAGGCGGCGTAAAACGCACCTGCAAAGCCCGAAAAGGTCGCTCCCATTGCAAAAGCCGAAAGTTTGGTTTTAACTAGGTTAATGCCCATCGCACTCGCCGCTAATTCATCTTCGCGCATGGCATTCCATGCCCGTCCCAAGCGGGAATCTCGCAGCCGCGAAATCATGAAGTAAGCGAAGACGACTAGCAGTAAAATTAGGTAGTACCAGGGAAAGTAGTTGCCGGTGCTGAATGTGCCGATGATGGGGAGAGATGGACGCGCGATCGGGTTTATTCCTGCTTCGCCGCCGGTGAGGTTAAAAGGTCGATCGCACCCAACCAGACACAACACCAATTCCGGCTTGCCCAAAATTAAAGCTACAATCTTCGAGATTGGTTCGTCGATCCGAATCGCGGTTAAATTCCGAAACACCACCGGGATAATTTCGCCAAAACCGAGGGTAACAATTGCCAAATAATCGCCCTTGAGTCGCAGTGTGGGAATACCCAGGATAACCCCCGCAAGACCAGCTACACCGGCGGCGATCGGCAAAACGATCCAAAAATTCCAAGTAATATTTATCTGCCCGGAAGATAGCAAAGCTGTCGTGTAAGCGCCGATCGCAAAAAACGCCGCATATCCCAAATCCAACAACCCCGCAAAACCCACAGTAATATTCAAACCCAGCGCCAACAGAATAAAGATTTGAATCTGTACTACCGTAGCAATCCAGCCGGTTTGAGCCTCAAGATCGATAAACGGAAACAGAATTAAGATAAAAGCTAATGTCACCAGAGTCGCCAGCCGTTGGCGTTGCGGCGGCAAACCTTGCAAAGCACCCATTAGTGTAGCTGTCAAAAGTGCGATCGCCAAACTGCAAATCCC
>JBBSNU010000506.1:0-4252 GCA_038260455.1 Chroococcales cyanobacterium
AAGATTGCGGGTAAATCGATTGCAATTAATCCGGTTTTGGAGGAACGGGCGGGGGATATTCCGATTTTTATTACGGATTCTTCTAGAGTGATGGAAAAAACAGGATGGAAGCCTAGGATTGGGCCGGAGGCGGCTTTGCAGGATATTTATGATTGGATTGCGGCTAATGAGGTGGTTTTAAGTTCGATTTTGTAGGGATTTTTTGCAGCGCAGATATTTTGTGGAATTTGGTAATAAAACCATTTATTCTGCGGTAGGGAAACGGCAGTGCCCTGTCCTGCTTCATCCCTTCGGGTGTAACGCCATTTTCGGCAATGTTAATTATTGCCATTGAGGTCGAAGTTTTCTATAATGGGAATTTCTGAAGGGGAGGAAGCTACGATTCGCAGGTTTATATCAACTATGATTTGATTTTTATCAACAACTACATTTGCTTTTTTTATTAAGAATTTTATTGGTAAACAATCGCCTGATTCAGGTTCGGGAGACGGCTGAGTTTTATATCCTGCGTCCTCCAGCCATTCACAAATCTTTCTCCAGTTTTCTACCTTTTCATCAGCTTTGCCTATAAGACTTTTTACATAGTGGTATAATGTGTTACAAAAGTCTACTGCAATCCCCTTGGGGTTTTTACTGAGCGTTTCGGCAATTTCGGTGGGACTGTGGCCGCAGAGTAGACCACGTAGATGTTGTTTCTCTGTGGGCGTGAGCCGCTTTCCCTTGGCGGATGCTAGGTCTGTGTAGAGGGTTTCTAAGTCCCAGTCGCGGGCAGCTTCGGGGAAGCGATCGTTAGAGGATGCCATTGCAGGGGATAGGTTTCGGGATTTTTTATAATCAAAGTCTAACACGATTCCTAATGCTTATTAGTTTCTTTGTTAAAGGTAGTTAGATTAGTATCAGGGAAAGCAGGATCGTGATTAATTTTACACCGGGAATCCGGGGAAGGCTCACTTCTTGCGAGGTACCGTTTTCTGCTCGACAGAGTTATCAACACAAACTCCTCATAATTAGGTATTTACCCGTAAATGTTTAACCACGAATACAAAAAAGAGGCACAAGAGAAACTGCGCCGTGCAGTAGAAAAGTACCAAAGAGATTGTGAGTATTTACAAAATGCCGCTGGAAGTCTTTATCAAACGCGAGTCAATCGTGGGGTTGAGATTATCCAACTATGCGAAAATTACATTAACACGTTGGCAAATTCGCCAAAAGAGTTTAGCAAAGTCGTTACAAAACTGAAGTTTCAGCTCAAGGAAATTACTGGCGAAGATTGGGATCTAATTTATTCGGCTCATAACAGCAATCTAGCCGCAGCAGGTGGTGCAGGAGTCATGGCTGGAGCAGGAGTTGCCTGTTTTGGGCCAGCAGCAGCAATGGCAATTGCCACAACTTTTGGAACAGCCTCAACAGGTACTGCGATTGCTTCTCTTTCCGGTGCAGCCGCCGTTAATGCTGCTTTAGCCTGGTTAGGAGGTGGCGCTCTTACTGTGGGTGGTGGCGGTATGGTGGCTGGAAATGCACTGCTGGCACTAGCAGGGCCGATTGGCTGGGGGATTGGTGGGGTAGCTTTGGCTGGTAGTGCTTTTTGGACAAGTAGCGAGAATGAGAAAATTGGGAGAGAAGCTACTAACCGCGCTATTGAAATTGAAGGTGACACAGCTAAAGTCAACATAACCAAGAAAGAAGTCAATCTTCTGGAGGGGGAAACTGTCAAACTAGCTAACTTGATTCAAAGTGGACTGCAAGACTTTAAGCAGAATGCACCGTTGAATTACCTGGATTTTAGCCCATCTCTCAAAAAAATGCTGGCGAATTTAATCAATTCCATAAATTCGTTGAGCGAGTCACTTAAAAAGACCGTAGACCTGAAAATGTAATTATAATTTGGAGTGCAGCATTAGGCTCTAGCAATTAGGGAGTAATGCTGCAATTTTTTAAACATGGAAGAAACAGAAGATAGACATCTAACAACTCAATTCGTTGCTGCAATAGTAGCCAAGGAAAATCTGCGCCATGCAGAACAGCTTGCAACGGAACTCAGCAAACAAGACCGAGCGTTTTTTTCAGCGGTTGGAGAGATTGATAAAGTTCGTGATTTTGTAGGTAGCCCCGAAAAAATTCTGGGAAACACAAGCACAAAACACGGTGAAATAGCTGAGCAAGTGGAAGTTGGTATTCGGAATGCAAAATCTCTTTTGAACTCCTCTGAAACTCGCGCTACTTTTGAGGGAGTGGGTAGAACAGCACCGGAAGATTATTTAATTGATGGGGTTAAGGTACAGTCTAAATTTGTAAATGGGATGGGAAATAATTTAGACCACGTTCTCCACCACATGAATAAATACGAAAACTTTGGCAGAGATGGGTCATATTACCATATTCCTAAAAACCAATATGAGACTATTGATAAAATATTGAAAGGGGAACAAGTCGAGGGGATAACCAGTCGTACTGCTCAAAAAATACAAGAAAAAGCTCAAGAAATAGAGCAGATGTCTGGTCGTCCTTTCAGTCAGACTGTCCAAGCTGGATCGTCTAACTATCAAGATGTGCAAATAGGCAAAGTTGACGATACGCTAGACCGCAAAGAGCATGAATTAAAGCAAGAACACAAACAAATTAAGGATGGGATACGCTACGAGGCTCAACCTACTCTGGCTGATTTTGGTAACGTTGCTGTTAAAGGCGCGGTTATTGGTGGTAGTATTCGATTTGCTACTAAGCTTTACGCTAAGTATAAGCAAGGTAAAAACGTTTTTAAGGGTGAGTTAACCCCCGAAGACTGGCAAGAAATTGGAATTGATACCGCAAAAGGAGCTGCACTTAGTGGTATATCGGCAACAGCTATTTATGGGTTAACCAATTTTACCCAAATGTCTGCACCTTTAGCTGGTGCTTTTGTTAGTGCAGGCTTGGAAGTTGCTAGTTTAGTCGGTAGTTTGAATCGAGGGGAAATTACTGCCGATCAATTCGTTGAATTAAGTTTATTTGCTTGTGCTGATTCAGCCATTGTTGCTGCTGGAGCTACTATCGGACAAGCTTTGATTCCGATTCCTGTTGTTGGCGCTGTCATTGGTGCGATCGCAGGTCGAATCGTGACTGGTTTCTGTAAGCAGTTATTGGGAAAAGATACTCAAATTGCTCGACAAGTGGAGCAATATTATCAACAGTCTCTCGCTAGAATTGATAGAGCTTATAAGGCAGCAGTTGCTAATCTTGTTGCTACCTATGAACGATTAGGGAACTTAGCTGAAGCAGCTTTTGATCCTAACTTAAACCTTGAATTGAAATTGCAAGCTAGTATCGAATTAGCTGAAGCTTATGGCGTTTCTGATTCCAAGATTATTCACAATGTAGATGAGCTTGACTCTTTTATGCTGAGTTGATCCCCGATTACCTGAGTTGCTTAGTACAACAAATGTTTGTCAAGGGGGAGCGATCCTGATTCGCACTGTTCGCTAATTTGCGTCCCAATCCTATTTTGGATTCTAGTAATCGCCCCTCTCTCTCCCTCGAAACCAGAAGGGCGATCGCGCTTATCTGCAAAAAATCAACATGAAACACACTCTGAACCGTCAGCGATCGCTCGAAATGACCTGTCTGTCCCAACTAACCTACGTCGCCTACAACCAAGGGTTAGAAGTTGTACGCGATATCCTCAAATCAGGATGTTCACCCTTAGTCCGTCAGTAGGACACAATAGAGTTTATTCAAGCGCCGCGTGCGTTGATTTCAACAGGTGATTTTGCTTGCTGCGGTTTGGCTTTGTCTGCACCGAACGAGATTGCGATCGCCATTAGAGGAACAGAAAACCTAGACGATTATTTTTTAAATTTACTGGCAGAGTCTAATTCACAAGGCATTCATTCAGGATTTGACACTTTTGTAGAGCGTTTTTGGGAACAATTGCAAGAGTTTATATTGCGAGAATATAATAGCAGAAAAGACATTTTTATTACTGGACACAGTTTGGGAGGCGCAGCAGCTACACTCATTACCAAACGGCTTCAGGAATCTAGTTTGAAACTAATTGAGCCTTATGTTTTAGAAACTTACACTTTTGGCGCACCGCCAGTCAGCACCGAAGAATTCATACTAGATACGCCGTTATACCAGGGCGAACGCATCTAAATCTTATGTTAGCAGAATATGGTATATTGGAGAATAATTATTGATTACATACGAAACATTTAAGCAGAGTTAGTTCTTATGAAACTCAAGCCTAAAATCACCATTGCTGACCATTTTGCAG
>JBBSNU010000507.1:0-4242 GCA_038260455.1 Chroococcales cyanobacterium
AGCTCATTCAAGTTGTTACATGTGCATTTGTTAGTGTCTTTGCTCGAAGAGCTGTGCATAAAAAACTCAAAAAATGCTGGTGTATGCCAGCACCTGATAGGCTATACAAGCTATTGTTGCCAAAAAAAAAGGGTTTGTTTGTGGTGCTTTTCGTCCCAATTTTGGCGCGTCCTCACGGCCCCACTACGAACTGGCGGAGTGAAGCCCCCACAACTACCTTGCGGACTGAAGTCCGCACTACGAACTTGCGGACTGAAGTCCGCACTACGAACTTGATGCGCGATCGGTTAATCGATCGGACACGATATAAAGTGCCAAATCGGTACCCTACACATACAAATAAGGACACAATAATGTTGTGTCCCTAGGTCATATTTAACGGCAACTTGGAACCCTACAAATGATCTAAAAATTCAACCAAATCGATAACCGAATCCCCGTACCGTAATGATATATTCCGGTTGACCGGGATCGATTTCCAACTTTTCGCGCAGCCAGCGGATGTGAACGTCAACTGTTTTGCTGTCTCCGATAAAATCTTGACCCCAAATTTTTTCCAACAACCGATCGCGAGACCAAACTCGCCGGGGATTGCTCATAAATAGTTCCAGTAAGCGAAACTGTTTAGGAGAAAATTTTACTTCAATGCCGCGAACCAATACGCGGCATTCTTCGGGATACAGAGTTATGCTCTTATATTGCAGCATCACCGGTTGCGACAACTGACCGACGAGGCGCTGGCGACGCATCAGCGCCCGACAGCGAGCGATAAATTCCCGCATTCCAAAAGGCTTGGTTAGATAATCATCCGATCCGGCTTCTAGATAAAAAGCGCAATTGTTCGCACTTCCTCTAGCACCGATAATCAAAATAGGGACTGGATTTCCTTGATGCCGTAACATTCGACACAGATCCAAACCGTTAATTGAATCCATAATTAACAGGTTAAAGGCAAATTCACCGTGGTATGACGAGGAAGCCTGCACAGAAGGCAGAGCGTTGCGCCCGTCGCTAGTAACCACCACCTCATAGCCCTGTTCTTTAAGGGCTAAAGCTAGCATTTCCCGCAACAGGTCTTCACCTTCCAATAACAAGATGCGGCCGGCTTGTCCAACAGCCAACCTTGAAGGACTTTCGCTTAATTCAGCAGAAGACATAAATATCAGTGGGAGTTATGTTTGTATGTGGCTAGCGGGAGGTGCTTTCTTCAGTAGCTG
This sequence comes from Chroococcales cyanobacterium, assembly GCA_038260455.1. Lineage (GTDB taxonomy): Bacteria > Cyanobacteriota > Cyanobacteriia > Cyanobacteriales > Microcoleaceae > Microcoleus. The sequence goes on from JBBSNU010000507.1 coordinate 1,218, forward strand.
AGGCACTCTCGCGCTGCGATCGCTTGTACGATCGCCATTTGTTCGATCGCTTGTAATCCTTAGCCAGCCCATCCCACAGACACGCGCTCGACTATTTCTACTTGCTCGTGCAAAGAGTACAGCCGTAGAGCAGTTGCGATAGCTGCGCTGTTTGCCTGCGTCCAGGCATCAGAAGCCCGGTCATTTTTAGGGGTTGGTGTTAATTTCATAAAACATTGCCCGCCGTTAATTGACCGGGTAACACCCAATCTATAGGGAGATGCTTGTTATACTACTCTTAAAAGGTTATTAAAAGGTAAAGTTTTGGTAATTAATTGGTTAAATTATTAAAGTTAAGTAATATAACTGTAAAGTTGCGATCGGACTGTAGAGCTTTGTTTAAGAATACAATTATAAGTTTGCCCAAAGTTCTTTTTCTGCGCTTGCCGGCTAGGATCGAGTTTGTAAATAAAAATCTGTAAACTGCCTATAATGTTGCTGCATTTGAGTACCTGGCCGGAGGTAGAAGCTTATCTAGAAAGTTCCCGCGGCATAATTATCCCGATCGGCTCCACCGAACAACACGGGCCCACCGGCTTAATCGGAACTGACGCGATTGCTGCCGGTGCGATCGCCCAGAGTGTTGGCGAAGCAGCCAACGCCTTAATCGGCCCGACAATTAATGTCGGGATGGCCTTGCACCACACCAGCTTTCCCGGTAGCATCAGCCTCCGACCGCAGACGCTGATTCTGGTAATTAGGGATTATATCACATCTTTGGCAAAAGCCGGATTTGAGAAATATTTCTTTATTAACGGTCACGGAGGCAATATTGCCACGATGAAAGCAGCATTTTCCGAGACTTACGCGCATTTGTCGGATTTGAATGTGCCAAATGCCGATCGAATCCAGTGTCAAATCGGCAACTGGTTCATGTGCGGTTCAGTCTACAAACTCGCCAAAGAATTGTACGGAAACCAAGAAGGTTCCCACGCCACCCCCAGCGAAATCGCCTTAACCCAGTACCTTTATCCAGAAGCAATCAAGCAAGCACCGCTTTCGGAAGAAGTTGCATCCGGGTACAAAATTTACGGTGCTGCTGACTTCCGCCGCCGATTTCCCGACGGGAGAATGGGTTCAAATCCAGCCTTAGCGACTCCCGAACATGGCCAGCAATTTCACGATTTAGCAGTCAAAGAATTGACTAATAATTATTTAGAGTTTTTGAACTCAGATTGAGAATTGTCGGAAAATCTTGATAAATCGCGTTTTGATCCGAGGCCAGATCCCCCTAAATCCCCCTTAAGAAGGGGGACTTTGAGATGAATCCTGTCCCCCTTAAGAAGGGGGACTTTGACAACTCCCTTGTCTTCCCCCTTTCTTAAGGGGACTTTGACAATTCTCTTGTCCCCCCCTTCTTAAGGGGGAGTAGGGGGCAAGCTAAGGGGGGATCTGGGCCTAATCATCAAACAGTAGATCCGTACTACTAAGACGTTAAGTTGACACGAATGCTACGCGGCGACTTCAGCTTCAGCTTCAGCTTCAGCTTCCGGTGCATCAGGAACATCTTGCTTGATCGTCAAATAGCGAATCACTTCCTCGCTCAGACGCATGGCGCGTTCCATCGGAAAAATTGCAGCGCCCGGAGCAGTATAGTTCATTTGAACGTATACTCCGTCGCGGTGCTTGCCGATTTCGTAAGCCAAACGGCGCTTGCCGCGGTGCTGAGTTTCGATATTTTCAGCACCTTGATCGCGCAAAATGGTTTGATATTTCGCGATCGCCTGGTCAGTCATTTCTTCACCCAAATCTGGGCGCAGAATGTACATTGTTTCGTAAATAAACGGTTTCATGGCAATAATCCCTTATGGACAAACAAGGCTTCTCGCGAAGCAAGGACTTATCATCATATCCCAACTAATGAACAATCTCAAAACTAAAAAATCAAATTCCCGAAACAACGGTCGATCGCGGTGGAGCACGCTGTGGACGTACACGATCATGGGGGCGATCGCACTTTTAATGCTCTTCCCCCTGCTGTGGCTGCTGAGTACCTCCCTCAAATCCCCAAGCGAAAACATCTTTCAATATCCCCCGCAACTGTGGCCACAACAGCCCACCCTCGAAAACTTCATCAAAGTGTGGCAAACCAACCCCTTCGGCCGCTACCTGTTCAACAGCACCCTAATTGCCGGCCTCACAGTCAGCATCAACGTTTTATTTTGCGCCCTCGCCGCATACCCCTTAGCCAGACTCAACTTTCGCGGCCGCGAAGCCATCTTAATTACGATCGTATCCACCATCATGATTCCCTTCCAAATAGTCATGATTCCCCTGTACATATTGACAGTACAACTCGGATTAAAAAACAGCTATTTAGGCGTAATCTTTCCCGGATTAGCATCAGCCTTCGGCATATTTTTATTGCGGCAAGCATTCCTAGCAGTTCCCAAAGAATTAGAAGAAGCCGCCCGCATTGATGGCTGTTCAGAATTAGGCATTTGGTGGCACGTGATGATTCCGGCAATTAAGCCGGCTTTAGTCACTTTAGGAATTTTTGTATTTATCGGTTCTTGGAGTGACTTTTTGTGGCCGCTGCTAGTTTTAGACAGGCCGGAATATTACACTTTACCTTTAGGTGTCGCGAATTTAGCCGGGACATTTTCTTTAGATTGGCGTTTGGTGGCGGCGGGTTCGATTATTTCGATAATTCCAGTTTTAGGACTGTTTTTAGTATTGCAAAAATATATTGTGCCCACAGAAACGGCCGCCGGAGTCAAAGGATAGAAGAAGTCATTAGTCATTAGTCATTAGTCATTAGTCATTAGTCATTAGTCATTAGTTATTAGTCATTAGTCATTGGTCATTAGTCATCAGGAAGAAGCAAGAAGGAGAAAAACAAGGGTTTCAGCAATTCATCTCATGTCCGATAGATTAATAACAAAAACGGTTCGTAGTGCGGACTTGAGTCCGCTCCAAATTGCGGGGAGCATCTCAGTTTTGCAAAAAGCATTTTTTTTATTGTAGTGCGAGCGTCCCCGCTCGC
>JBBSNU010000508.1:0-4229 GCA_038260455.1 Chroococcales cyanobacterium
TGACGAACAAGGGTTTGAGCCGATCGCCTCGGGGGACTGGATTCAGCGAAACCACGACGTTTGGCACGTTTTGACTAATCTTTCGCCTTCAACAGAAGATGAATTTGTACTGCAAGCGTTTACTCGCGCTCAAGTATTTCGGCCTTCCTGTGCGATTTTAGTGTTAATTGGACTGATCAGTGGCAAATGCGCGATCGGACAAATTATCAAAGGTTTAAAACATGGAAAATTAGCCGCGAGGCTAATTGATTGGAACCCTGAATCGGATTGGGAAACTCCCTTATCTCAAGTCAGAGAAAAACTGGGGATTCTACCATTAATTGATTAGATTTTTAACTCGTTACTGCACTGCAAAACTATGCAAAGCACAATTAACAAACCGGAAATTAGCCTGAGTCCACGGGAAAGGGCGATCGCCCAATTAATAGCCCAAGGTCAGCCAAACAAATGTATCGCCAAAAATTTAAATATCAGTCACTGGACGGTTGCTACTTACGTAAGGCGGATTTTTATTAAACTCGATGTTTGTTCCAGAGCAGCAATGATTGCACTGTTGATTCAAGAAAATTTGCTCTGGGACTCTTAAATAGTAGGGTGCGTCAGCCTGATTTAATTCTCTGGTAATCCAGAAACTCTCTCCTGACGCACCCTACACACTCATAAATAGTCGGGTGCGTCAGCCTGATTTAATTCTCTGGTCATCCAGAAACTCTCTACTGACGCACCCTACACACTCATAAATAGTCGGGTGCGTCAGCCTGATTTAATTCTCTGGTCATCCAGAAACTCTCTACTGACGCACCCTACACGCACTTTAATCCTCATAAAAATCAGAGGAGTCGCATTCCCAACGATCGATCTAAAACCGCCTAGGCCAAAGCCACAGAATGAGAAGAATTTCTTAAAAAATTCAGCAATTCTCGATTCACAGTTTGCGGCGCTTCCTGCTGAACCCAGTGACCGCAATTAGGGATTAATTTCAACTTAAACGGAGCCGTAATTAACCGATCTAAACCTTCTACAAGTGTGTGGCTCAAAAACGCATCTTCTTCTCCCCAAAGCACCAAAGTAGGCACTGTCACAGGTTCTAATTTCTGCCCCCAATGCCAAAGCCGCTGCGGGTGAAACATTTGCTGGTAATAATTCATCGCTGCAGCTAACACTCCCGGTTTTTCTAAAGCAGTCTGATAAATCTTAGTTTCCTCAGCGCTAAAAGCTCCTTTGCGAATAGCTTGACCCTGAAAAATATTTTGCACAAAATCTTTCAAATTCTGCCGGATCAACCATTCGGGGATGCCGGGAACCTGGAAAGCCAAAATGTGCCAACTGCGCCGGAGTTGGTCTAAATTGCTTGCCATTTCTTGCACGAATCGCTGCGGGTGCGGAGCGTTTAAAATTGCTAAGCGGTTGAGTTTTTCGGGGAATTTTTGAGCTATATGCCACGCGATCGCACCGCCGCAATCGTGACCTACAATGTGAGCTTTTTTATAGCCGAGCCGATCGATCAAACCGCGAATATCTGCACTCAGCGTATCCAAATCATAACCGGTTGTCGGCTTGTCGGAATCGTTGTAGCCCCGCAAATCCGGCACCACAACCTTGAAATGACGAGCTAAGGCAGGAATTTGATGCCGCCAAGAGTACCAAAACTCTGGAAACCCGTGCAGGAGCACAACGAGCTCGCCTTCTCCTTGGGAAACGCAGTGCAAGCGGATGTTGTTGGTTTCGACAAAGATGTGTTGCTGTTCGGAATCTAAAGACTGCATAAATTAAAAGTTAGACTTATTTTTCGGGAAGTACGGAACCCGCCGACTGGTAGCAGGTGAGTACAAATAAACATTAGGAGATGGGAGGGCGGGTTTTGCCTTCATCTTCTCGCTTTTATCATAGATTCTTAGCTAAACCCGCCCCTACAAGGTACTATTGTTTTTTTGCCATTACCTGCTTAGTCGGCTGAAACGACCGAATGGTTTTAATGTTTCTGCTTTTATTCTAGCTGCTTTTCGATCCCCGCTGCTGGAATCTAATTAAACTTAAAACTTGTAGCGTTTTTGAGGAGGGCGGGTTTTGCCTTCATCTTCTCGCTTTTATCATAGATTCTTAGCTAAACCCGCCCCTACAAGGTACTATTGTTTTTTTTGCCATTACCTACTTAGTAGAGGAGGGCGGGTTTTGCCTTCATCTTCTCGCTTTTATCATAGATTCTTAGCTAAACCCGCCCCTACAAGGTACTATTGTTTTTTTGCCATTACCTACTTAGTCGGCTGAAACGGCCCAATGGTTTTAATTATTCTGCTTTTATTGTTGTAACTACTGATCTCAAATTGAGCGATTGAAATCTGTGGTTTTAACAGCGGCGGAGGCGATTCAATAATAGCACAATTTCGTCAGTTGCCGATCGCAATTTTGAAGATGCCAGGTCAGATTGATTGACGATGATGCTAAACACCAGCGGCTCGTAACTTGGAACTTCGATATATCCCGACAGCGCCGAAACTCCGCTCAAAGTTCCGGTTTTTGCTTGCAAATTGACGCGACTTGATGTATTATTAAATCTATTTTTTAAAGTGCCGTTCTCACCAGCGATCGGCAACGAGGCGCGGTAGATAGACGCAGCAGGTGAATTAGCCATCAATCTCAAAGTTTGCACCAAGGCTTCGGGACTAATTAAATTGTGTCGGGAAAGTCCCGAACCGTCGGCTAATATGTAGCTGTTGGGATTTACACCTAATTGAGTTAAAGCTGTTTTTAACTCCTTCAAACCAATTTCATTAGTATCTTCTTGTGGCAGAGGCATCTTGACTGTAAGTTTTCCTAACAATCTCAATAAAACCTCTGCATAAAGATTGTTACTTTCCCGATTGGTTTCCTTCACCAATTCGGCCAGCGGCGGCGATTCAACGGCTGCTAATTCTTGGTTAAAATTGCGAGCAACAGAGGTAACTAAAGCCTGTTTAACCGGAATTCCCTCCGCCGTTAAAATTTGTTGAAAACTTTGTAAAAAATTATTCGCTGGATTGACAATTGCAACATAACTTGATTCAGATTCTGCACCAACTTTCAACTGTCCCCTAACTCGAATTGCGGGGCGATCGAACTCCCTGCCAACTTCAAGAAACTCGGATTCGTTGGGGGCGACTGTGACAGAATTGTTCTGAATTTGCCACTGATTGGCTAACTTGGGTTCGGCAAAAGTAACTTTTAGAGGTTGCCCGATCGCCTGGGGGGACAAAATAAGCTCGATCGCGTTTTGATTGAAAATCAAACTGTTAACCGGCGCGCCATAGCCAGCTTGCGCGTCTTCCCATTCCCAATTGCGATTGACTGCGCTGCCTTGAAAATAGCTGTCATCGCCAATCAACTCGTTTATTCGATCGACTCCCCGCCGTTTCAACTGCTGCGCTAAGTTTTTTAACTCAGCCTCCCCAATGCTCGGATCGCCCCTACCGGCAATGTACAAACTCCCATTGTCTCCGCTGTAAACCGATGTCTTAATCCGAAAATCGGCACCGAGTTTCTGCAAAGCAGCCGCTGTAGTTAGCAGCTTGACATTGGATGCTGGAATGAAATATTTGGCTGCGTCGCGGCTGTAGAGAGTAGCCGTAGAAGATAGAGGTTGAATCAAAATCCCCCAGCGCGATCGGCTAAATTCAGGACGATTGGCGATCGCATCTACTTTCGCCCCCAATTCCGCCGGACAAATATCTCCAGCAACCGCAGGCGTTTGAGCGACTACCTGCGACGTGCGCCCCAACACTAGCACCAACAAACTAACCGCAATTACTTTAATTTTCACAGCGTAATTTTTATAATATATTTTCATAATATATAAGATTGCTTGAATTTTTGATTGATAGGAAAACCGCAGATTTGAGGCAGATTTACACAGATTAACGCAGATTTTTTAGAGAATAGCTAGGGAATGAATGCTATTTTAATCTAACAATTTCTATTCACATTAGATGCGCCAAAAATTACAAATTTCACTGCATTAAATCAATACTAATAGTAATAACGCATATGAATTCTCGGATTGAACAGCGCTTCTACAGGTTTTCCCCCTTTGAGATGCTCTTCCACAATCAACGGTACATCACTCGGTTTAACTCGACAATACCAAGTTTCGTCTGGGGTGACGCGCACAGTCGGGCCTGTGTTGCACTGTCCCTGACAGCTACAGGCTTTAACTGTCACTCCTGCAACTGGTTGGGCTTCAAAGGCAGCGAGCA
>JBBSNU010000509.1:0-4218 GCA_038260455.1 Chroococcales cyanobacterium
GGGCGACGAGTGTTTTATCGGCTTTCGCTCTACGGTGTTCAATGCCAGAGTGGGCAAAGGCTGCATTGTTATGATGCACGTATTAATTCAAGATGTGGAGATTCCCCCCGGTAAGTACATACCTTCGGGAGCCATCATCACCAATCAGCAGCAAGCCGATCGCCTGCCAGATGTTCTTGATTCAGATGTTAAATTTGCGACCCACGTCATCGGCATCAATGACGCTCTGAGAACGGGTTATCGCTGCGCTGACAACATCGCCTGTCTAGCACCAATTCGCAACGAGCAAGCTAAAAACTCAAATATCACTCAAATGAATTATTCTACTCAAACCGGCAGCCAATTGAGTTCTTCTATAGCTGATAGCATCCGCAATTTACTAGCCCAAGGATACAGCGTGGGAGCGGAACACGCCGACGCGCGCCACTTCCGTACCGGTTCTTGGCGCACTTGCGGCCCGATTTCCTCAACCCGTGACTCAGAAGTAATCGCAGCTTTGTCGGCTTGCATGGCCGACCACCAAGGAGAATACGTCCGTTTGATCGGGATTGACACCAAAGCCAAGCGCCGCATACTCGAAGAAATAGTCCAAAGACCGGGAGACAACGGCTCTAACGGTTCTAACGGCGCGAAAACTCACCAATCTAACGGTCAATTTGCACAAGCTTCTCACCGCAATACCGGTTCTGCGTCCAGCAGCGGCAAATTGAGTGCGGAAACAGTGGCTCAGGTTCGCGGCTTGCTAGCTCAAGGCTACAAGGTGGGGACGGAACACGCCGACGCGCGCCGCTTCCGTACCAGTTCCTGGCAAAGCGGGGCTTCGGTGCAAACGAAAAATGAATCTGAGGCGCTCGCCACTTTAGAATCTGTGATGAACCAGTACCCAGGCGAATACGTGCGCTTGATCGGGATTGACCCGAAAGCTAAGCGCCGCGTGGTTGAAGAAATTATTCAGCGTCCCGACGGCCCAGTTGCTCGATCGGCTCAGCCGGCTGCAACCTCGGGATTCAAACCAGCAGCGAAAGGTAAAGAAGCTTACACAGGTGCGGTCCCCAGCAGCGGCATCTTGACCGGCAAGGCGATCGACCAAATCCGCAACCTGCTCTCCCAAGGCTACAAAATTGGCACAGAACACGCCGACGCCCGCCGTTTCCGCACCGGTTCTTGGAGCAGTTGCGCGTCGATCGCATCCAACCGCGAATCCGAAGTGATTTCTGCCCTCGAAAGCTGTCTCAAAGAACACAGCGGCGAGTACGTCCGCTTGCTCGGTATCGACTCCAAGGCCAAACGCCGCGTACTCGAAGAAATTATCCAGCGCCCTTAAGAATGCCTGGTAATTAGCTTGTTTCTCCCGTTAAGTGCTCGCGTTGGGCTAATGGGAGAACCAACCCTAGGATTCAAGTTTGGTTTGAGAGAGTTAGATAGCTCGATTGAGAATTTTTGGGAAAAATTTAGGATTTTCTCAAACTTTATAGAAAATCTTAAAGCCCGAACAAAACTTAGGCAAAAAAGGTTTGATGCGTTACTTACATGGGTAAGGTACGCAATTTTCAGCCTGCGTAATTAGGTTTAGCTTCAGTCTCGATCGAGCTTTTCAGTATTAGTAAATTCTCGCTTATTGGATGGATACGGTTAATTTTCTTTCGTCAATAAAACCCATAAATTAAAGTCCTTTTATCTAAAAAAATAGCTCATTTCATGGTAAAGTTGAATGTATTTATCGCCACTGCAATTAAGTAGCAACTCTCAGATTTTTATGAGTGGCGATGTAGTTGTGAATGAGAGTGCGGCGATCGCCCCAGGAGTCATCCTACAAGCAGATCCGGGCAGTCGGATCTCGATCGCCGCCGGTGCGTGTATCGGTATGGGAGCTATCCTTCACGCCCGTGAAGGTGATCTGGACATCGGGGCGGGCGTTATTCTGGGTGCAGGAGTGTTGGTGGTTGGTGCGGGGACGATCGGCGAAAATGCCTGTATTGGCGCGGCGACAACCCTAATTAATCCTTCTATCGACAAACTGCAAATTTTGCCAGCAGGTTCTCTGATCGGAGATACCAGCCGCCAAGTACCAGCAGAAGCAACCGCAAAAGCAGCACCGGAACCGGAAACTCCCGAAGCCAGTACGCCACCAGTTGAACCGCCAGTCGATCGCCAGATCGAGCCAGAACCCGCCCAAACACCGCCTCAAACACCGCCGGAGACCGCTCCAGAACAGCCTTCAGACGCTGCCTCAGAGCAGCCCCAACCAGCAAATAGCCCAACTATTCTGTACGGTCAAGCTCACATCAATCAGTTGCTGGGGACGCTGTTTCCGCACCGACAAGCTTTTAATCGATCGCAAGAAAACGGTCAAACTTTATCGGGCGGTTCTGGATAGCCCTCATTTCGGCAAAAGGCAGCTATGCTGAAGGCAGAATCAAAAAATATAAATAGGTAATCTGATATTATTGTTAGCTCAACAATTTTTAAGGCCTTGCAGCAGAAATCTGTGTCTTAGAGATCGTGCAGTCTGTCTTCTCATCTGACAAACTAAAACTATCAACAAATTTTTATTTTGAGAAGTTTCTAAAGGTAATTGAAGATGGACGGACAAATAGATCGTAAAAGTGACTCCGATCGCTCGCAGCCCCAGGAATATTTCAAAGACACTGCTTTGGGCTTGGTATCTACCAAAAGTTTTCCGGCAATTGTCGGGACTGCTGACATGATGCTGAAGTCGGCGGGGGTGATTTTAGTAGGATACGAAAAAATTGGTTCTGGTCACTGTACGGCGATCGTCCGGGGCAGAATTTCGGACGTGCGCTTGGCTGTGGAAGCCGGAGCTCAGACAGCAGAACAGTTCGGACAGTTTGTTTCTAAGTTGGTGATTGCTAGGCCTTTGGCTAATTTGGAAGTGGTTTTGCCGATCGGCTTTCGGCTGACTGAACTCTCCGAAAGCGGCAATTATTCGCGGCTGAGCAATCAGGCGATCGGTTTGCTCGAAACGCGGGGATTTCCGGCAATGGTCGGTGCTTGCGATGCTATGCTCAAATCCGCAGACGTACACTTGGCCGCCTACGAGAAAATTGGCGCCGGTTTGTGTACAGCAATTATTCGCGGTGCAGTCGCAGATGTCGCAGTCGCCGTAGAAGCCGGGATGTACGAAGCTGAACGCATTGGCGAGTTGAACGCGGTGATGGTAATTCCGAGGCCTTTGGAAGATTTGGAACAAACTTTGCCGCTGGCGAGTTGCTGGATAGAACACCGCAAACCTGTGATGATGCCAATCTCTGTTCAGGAAAAGGAAAAAGAATTGATCGAACTTCCCGATTTGGAGAAATTGAGAGTTTATGTGGAAGAGGAAGTCGAGCGGTAATCGGTAATTTGTATGTAATTAGCCAGCAAAAGTTTGTCAATACCTGCTGCGAGAAATACTGAGATGAAGTTGCTAAACAGGATATAAATTTTACTCAATCGAAATGCGTGCAACAATTTATACCGACGGGGCGCGTCAAGCTTAATTTGGCTACCCGTGCCGATCGCACCTGCATCGAGAGACACAGAGCACCAACGCAAACTAGAATGTTGATCGAAAGTCGATCGGGTAAACAATCGAACTCATAAATTAAATCCAGCCGAGGAGCAGGCTCTTTCAACATGATTTAACTGCTGTTAAGATCGACCTAAATCCTGTTTTGGGTAGATTTCCTGGAATAACTCAAGAGTTACTCTGGGCGTAAATGGATGCTGTTTCAACAGATTAACGCCTGTCGAACTCTACACAGAGTACAAAGGAATCACTCCCCACAATCAAGCAATCCTGAAAGTTGACCCCACCCAAGAACCGATAGCGTGCCGCCGACACTATAAATGTGAAGATCCCAACATTTTAGACGCTTGTTCAAACTCCGGTGATTCAGCCAGCAGCAAGTCAATCTAAAATCTAAAATCTAAAATCTAAAATCTAAAATCAACTCACCTATGAACCTCAAACAATTTTACAAGCGCGGTTTGTATAGCGCCAAGAAAGGAAACTACGAAGCGGCGATCGAAGACTTCGATCAGATACTGCAGGCAAATCCCGCCGACGCCAAAGCATATAACAATCGCGGGTTAGTCTACTATTACATGAAAGACTATCAAAAGGCGATCGAAGACCTCAGCCAAGCACTAGATATCAATCCTAATTTGTTCGAGGCTTATCTGAATCGAGGTAATGCTTGGCGGCATCTCGGAGAA
>JBBSNU010000510.1:0-4212 GCA_038260455.1 Chroococcales cyanobacterium
TAGAAGCCGAAGATGCAGCTAATGGAGAAGTTGGCTGCGGTCGGGATTTGGGCAATAAACCTTCAGTTTATCTAAAAACCTGCGGTATCAATATCTCTGATGAGAAGCTAAGAAATTTGTTAAGGGAATATTTAGGTAATTTATTGATGGAGCTAGATTTTGACTCAATCATCAACCAAGTGAGTCACTTCGTAGAGTCATTAGTCGTGCAGAAACACACTCGATTAGAGCATCAAAGACAGGAAGTAAGGCTTTTAGAATCAGTTGTAGAGCATATTCCTGCGAAGGAACTCAAACAATGTATTGAGTCTGAATTGGGGGAGTTTTGTTCGGAAACTGCTATCGAGCAAATTGTTCAGCATACTCATCAAGTGATTCACTATTCAATTCTCCAACCTCGACATAAGTGGCCCAACCCTATTTGGGTACTAAGTGCTCTTGAAAAGGTGTATATTGCTCAAGCATCTAGTTTAGATGCAGCAATTGCCCAAGTTAAAGCACAATATCCCCACGAAACCGGAGAGCTGCAAGTAATAAAAGTCGGAGGTGTTCTCGCACCCAACCAAGTGATTTCCTTGGACTTGATGAACAATTTTAAATAAAAATGCGGAAGGAATTTGGTAGCTTTGAACGCACCCCAAGCTGCGTCATATCCCGTCTTTTAAGTATGGGAATTCTTTAGCTCTGAGTCCCTACTCCCTCTTAAAAGACATTTTTACCTATTTTGATTTTTATCGGCTTAGTTGGAAACCCACTTGGAGCATGATTAGTTCATTTCGATCGATCGCGAGAGTTACTTTATCAATTGCTCAACTCGCTTGTACACAAGAGCGAGTTGTTAGTACAATAATAACAACAATTGCTATTCCCTGTTATTAAAACGAAAATGGAATAGCCCAAATTACAGGAGGACTCAGGCATGAACGTGTCTTTGACACCGGAGTTAGAGCAGTATGTCCAGGAGAAAGTCTCAAGCGGACTGTATTATTCTGCCAGCGAGGTAATCCGTGAAGGGTTGCGCCTGCTGAAAGAACGGGAACAATTCCAACAAACTCGCTTACAGGAATTGCGACAGGAGATTCAGCTAGGACTAGACAGCGGTGAGGCAACTCCCTTGGATATGCCAGCAATCAAGGCCGCATCGCGGCAGCGTCGGCCCAGGAAACCGCAGTAATGACCACGATCGTTAAACGCCCGCGCGCTGAACTGGAGAAAGCTGGATATTTGGGACTACATCGCTGATGACAGTATTGATCGGGCTGACGAGTTTTTAGATCGCGTTGAGGGAAAACTGCAAACCTTGGCAGGTAATCCAGGATTGGGCAGAAGGCGTGAGGAACTGTTAACTGGGTTGCAGAGCTTTCCGATCGGCAACTATGTAGTGTTCTACCGGGAAATTGAAAATGGAATAGATGTAATTCGTGTTCTGCATGGTTCACGGGACATAGAAGACATTTTCAGTCGCGGCTAACTCCTTGTAATTCAAGTGCGTATTCAAGACGTACTGCCTGCCAATATAGAGAGTTTGGTTGCGGAAGTGTTGCTTGACACTCCCCGGCCTTGAAGGCGCGGGGATTCTTGGATCAATCAGTCGATTTGCTCGTTGATGCTGCCATCAAAGAGTAGAGATCGGTCTGTCCCCAAGCGTTGATTTCGGTGTGCCCCACCGTATTTAAATTCAAATTAATTCCTGCTTGCTTCAACCCTTTAACCAAAATATTGCGAGCTGCGTTGTAGTCACGATCTAACGTCGCACCGCAATCGCAAATATGGGTTCTGGTTGATAGCGTTTTCTTGACAGTATTGCCACAACTTGAACAATCTTGCGAGGTGTATTGAGGTGGAACAGCAATTACTGTTTTGCCGTACACATTTCCAAAATACTCTAACCATTGAGCAAATTGTGACCACGCTGCATCGCTAATCGACTTAGCAAGTTTATGGTTTTTGACCATATTCCGTACTTGAAGGTCTTCGTAGGCTACAAAATCGCTAGATTTTACCGCGCACAACGCCGTCTTTATAACGAAGTCTTTACGCTGCCGACTAACCTTCAGGTGCTTTCTTCCTAACTTGTTGATCGCTTTTTTTCGATTGCCAGAGCTTTTCTTCTTTCGAGAAACTCGCTTTTGCAATCTCTTCAAAGCTTTTTCACTTTTTCGGAGGTGGCGAGGGTTCGCGATTGTTTCACTATCGCTATCGGTATAGAAATGGTTCAATCCCACGTCTATTCCAATAGCTTTACCAGTCGGAATAAGTTCCTCTTTTCGCTCCACATTGATGCAAAGTTGTGCGTAGTATCCGTCGGCACGACGCACAACTCTGATTCGCTTAATTTCATCGGGTGCATAGAAATGCAAATCCCGACTACCGACTAATTTGAACTTTCCAGCAGCAAAGCCGTCCTTAAATGTCAAACATCTTTTGTCGGCAGAAAGTAGCCATCCTGATGTTTTGTATTCGACAGAGCGAGTATTTTTCTTAAACTTTGGGTAGCCTTTTTTGCCTGGTGTTTTTGCTTTGCAATTAGCGAAAAAACGTTGGATAGCAAAAAGGGCACGTTCAGCAGAAGCCTGACGTGCCATTGAGTTAAGCTTGCCTGCCCATTCAAACTCTTTTGCCATAATGGCGCATTGTTTGTACAGATCAATTAGCTTAACTCCTTGATTGTCTATCCAATATCTAAGAGTTTTGTTTCGGACAAATTGAGCTGTTCTGATCATCTCGTCGATGACCCGATATTGCTCGGCTTTGCCTTTCAACTTAAACTCTAGAACTATCATGACAAAATCTTATCACTTTTGCGAAAGTTTTTAGTTACAAAATACGTATATTTAACAATTATTTGCAATAAGTGGAAATTAAAGCCGTCCTAGAAGGACGGGGCTTTAGACCCAATTTTTTGGTAAATTCGAGTCAAAAATTGAGTCGGGGGCATTAATTTCAGTAGATGAAACGGCTCTCCTGATTTTGTGGTATAAACAAACCGCATATCCTTACTCGCCCGGGCATCACAGAATCGCGAACAGTTGTGCTTGATACCGTATACACCATAAACCCAGGAGAGCCGATGAAACGCGCTCTCGGGTGAGAATTCTACCTATTACACCGCGATAACTATAAAACGAGAGAATTTAGTGCGTGACCGCACTTTGTCATATCAATTCCGGTTGCACTCCTTATGATATAGAGTCCAAGGCTCTTGGAGTGTTCCTACCCAAAATAATATTGTAGGGACACTCCAAGAGCCTTGGACTAATTTCGGCAACAATACCGATGCAACCAGAATTGAGCTCACTTCTCTTAAAAGACATTTTTACAAGTTTCGTAGCATTGCCCAGTGCTGAGAGCCGTTAGGCAACCTTCATAAAGCTGCCCCTCCAAATGGAGGGGGTAATTTTTACTGGATGAAATCGCTCATAGAGGTGAGGCGGCAGGCATTAAATGCAATTTAACTTGGAAGTATTCACCACGCGAACTAAGAAAAACTATGCACAATTCTTCGCTCGAACCTAATTCTGGCTACACCAACTCCGGTTACGAATCGGAACCAGATTTGACTGTCGGTTATTCGCCATCTAAGAAAGTTCGTCAAGGTAATTTTGACGACGCTTACCAAGAAAATATCTATGACTTGTCGAACTTAGCAGATACTCCTTGGACAGATTCAGCAGTCCGCTCAAATCCACAGTTTGAGCTGGAGCTTTGAGTAAAAAAAACAGAGAGGGAAGATGTGGAGAGGGAAAGGATAAGGATAGGCAGATTTAGATGACGGGTTATTTCTAAGATGCTGCTCTATTTTTTGTGATGTTTTAAAACCAGTATATATCTTGGCAAAATCATTAAAAATAGAGCAGCTTTTTCACCCCAAGTTTAGTTAACGTAGGATTTTTATGAACAGTACAAAGGAGTTCAACAAATTAAGCCAGGTAGGATCTGCTTTAATAGCTACCAGTACACTCTGCCTACTTTTTGCTTTCATCGGCGCTACTTTCCTAAGCTTTGCATCAATTGCTAGCGCCAGTCCCTTACCTACTAAAATCTGGGAAAAAGAACAATCTAGGGTTTTGTTGCCAGATTTGAATCAGATTACCTTGAGTTCCCTGCCAGCAGTTGCTAATTCAGGAAGTTCTGGCGGTCGAAGCTGGCAAGCTGGCACTTTTGTTGACCAAATCTTAAAGCTGGGGGACATTAACGATCTAAAAGCTGAAA
>JBBSNU010000511.1:0-4202 GCA_038260455.1 Chroococcales cyanobacterium
ATCAGCTATTTGCGATTGTCCTCTAGCCCTGTAGATATCTATAGCTTTCTGAAAATCTTCTACTCCCCCGTGGTTATCTCCAGTTCCAGTTCGAGCATAAGCACGGTAAATATAAGCTTCTACAAAGTCAGGATTGAGATTAATTGCTTTAGTAAAAGCTTCGACTGCTTCTTTGTACAACCTTCTGCGACCGAGGTCGAATCCTTGTTGATAAAGTTCTTGAGCTTTCATAATGTTTTTTAATTTCTGCTGTTCATCGCGCTTACACAAAGGATCTAGTCAATAGACTTGACCTGATGAATTTTGAATCAGCAGGTTACTTATTTACCTTCCGGCTCATCCTCAACTTCCGGTTGACCCTGGTCTTCCTGTTCAAACCTAATTTCATTTTGTAGCGAACTCAACGGGACTAAAAGCATATCAGCTATTTGCGATTGTCCTCTAGCCCTGTAGATATCTATCGCTTTCTGAAAATCTTCAACAGCACCCTGTAGGTTTCCTAATAAAGTTTGAGCATCAGCGCGAACCATATGCGCTTCGGGAAAGCTAGGATTGAGATTAATTGCTTGAGTTAAAAGTTCAACTGATTCTTTATATTGTCCTTTGCGAGCGAGGTCTAACCCTTGTTGATAAAGTTCTTGAGCTTTCATAATGTTTTTTAATTTCTGCTGTTCATCGCGCTTGCATAAAGGATCGAGTCTATTCACTTTACCTGATGAATCAAGTATAAAGCACCCTGGTTCTTCCTGAGCATTCGCTACAGTCTGAAAAAGAGGTAGAGACGCAATAAGGACAGAAGAAAAAACAGAAATTAAGTAGGAGTATTTCAGCATTACTGGTACTGTTTAAATATTACTTATGTAGACAGATATCATGCCGATCTGGCTCCAAGTGTGACCTCGATCATGGCAATACGTGATTTATATCACTTACAGTGAAATACTCAGATCCTAATATCTGTCGTATGAATTCGCTCTGCAATAAATCTTGTAAATATCATTTGAGCTTGAGCTATGAACTACATTCAAAAGACCGCATTATTTATCGGGGTGGCAACTGCTATTAATGGGCTTAGTTTTGCAGCTCAGGCTCAGTTTTGTGCAGACCCTTCTCATACAGCAGCAACCAAAGCTAGACTCGATCAAATTGCCCAGAGTCAGAATATAGACATGGGTGATGTTGGAAAAGCTTATGAAAACTTTGCACTAGCTACCATCAGACCAGGTACTCCAATTCCAGAAAATACCAGGCGATTTTTTTCACAGAGAAGAAAAGATGAAACAAATCGCGAACTCGAAAATGTAGTACCTGATGGAGTTCTTCCACTTGTGTTCGTAAACTTTCCAGCAGGCCCAACTGAAACATATGCTGATAGCGTTTTCTATGAGGTAAAGGCACTGAAGGGAGGTCTCCTGCCCCCTAGTTACTCAAAATATCAAATTCTCGGTTTCATTGATGCACTTGGTAGTAACAGCCCTGCCAAGACAGCAGGCAAAATACCAGCAATCATTTTTATCACTAGCGCCGATATCAAGCAGATTAGTAATGCTACAGTAGCAGAAGCTTCATTGAGAGGTGTAGCTGTCTGGCACGCTATAGGTTGTGAAATTCCGGGCAGCTTTAATCAACTCCAACTAGGTGAAGCTTCCCTGAGAAACCCGCAAGTTTACATTCTCCAGCTAACGATTCCAGAAGCAATAGGCCCTGGAATCCCCGGAAGACTTTTCATGCGAAATCCGACTTAAATACCCCCTTGATGACTTGGCGGT
The DNA here is from genome assembly GCA_038260455.1 of Chroococcales cyanobacterium. Taxonomy (GTDB): domain Bacteria; phylum Cyanobacteriota; class Cyanobacteriia; order Cyanobacteriales; family Microcoleaceae; genus Microcoleus. Next base: position 1,770 of record JBBSNU010000511.1, read on the forward strand.
TGAAACCGCTTTGGGGGTGCAAAATCGAATGTAGCTTCTCAAGTCATTGGATTTTTACACCCAACTATACAAACTAAGCCCGCCTCTTTGGATCGCGAGCTAGGACGCTCGTACTAAGGAATAAAAGTGACCCGAAACCCTGATTTGGCATCACTAATTAAAGGTTAATTATCTACTCATTTATAGTTTACTTAATGGTGAAAATCATGTCTATTGAACAGCGCCGAGGTATTGAAACAATTGACAGAAACCAAAATCTACTTCTCGTTCGCGCTCCTATTGAGTCAGTAGCGCAAAAGCTTAGTACGGCGAGACGTGCGGATGTCTGGGAACGGGATATCTTCGATCGCGAAATCGAAATGACCGCCGAAAGCTATATTATTTTTCAATTCCGAGGACACCCTTGGACGATCGTTGAACAACTGACTTATAGGCCCGGTGGCCTTGTATTTGGAGAAGGAGATGCTATCACCCTTTCCTACTTCCTGTCCACTCGCGCCATCTACTACAAATGCAGCGACACTTGCGGTTATATTGGTTATAACTGCTACGACGGAGGTGCATTTGCAGAGATGCTGTACTTTGAAGAAGAAATGGATCTCCTATTCCTCTCTGATTTTCGTGAGGTTAAAGCTGAGGATATTGACGATGCCTTCAACTTTACTTTTGCTTTTATGCGGGAGCAAGATATCTATATTCCCTACGTATATTACGAAAATGTGAAGGTTGGCGATCGCCTTAATTTACGCCCCAAAGGCCCGACGTTAGATGATTTAGTACGCAGCGACTTCGAGCGAGTAGATTATGTAGCAATACGGTTTACTTAAGAGGGCGGGTTTTGCCTTGATACAGTCGATTATTTCATAAATTCTGACCTGAACCCGCCCCTACCGCAATATGGTTGACTTAAGAAATTCGTCAAAAAGCCTTAAGTAAACCGTATTGGATTATATAGGCATTAGCTAAAAGATTCCTAACTAGAAAATCTCGCGCCTCCTCTCAACCCGCTATTCGATCGCCCTTTCGCCACAACTTCCCCGCCCGCAGCGACAATTTCACCCAAAATATCGCCAGCCGCCCCATCCAGCAACTGAATTTGAATTTGATCTAACCTGGGCCCGCACGCAGAAACCACCGTAAGTTCCGCATTGTCGCCGCGCCAAACTTCCCCAACAGCCGGCATTCTTTGCAACTGATAGCTCAAAAAACCTCCGATAGTCTGATATTCGTCAGCTACCGGCAAATCCAAATTCAATATTTGATTCACATCGTCTACATTTAACTGCGCTTGCACCAAAAAAGTGCGATCGTCCAATACTTGCAAAGCTATTTCTTTACTGTCAGGCGAGTGGTAAGTGCGCCCGATAATTTCGGCGATCAAATCCCTCAGTGTGACTAACCCGGAAATGCCGCCAAATTCATCAACTACGATCGCAATTTCTTCCGACGAACTCTGCATCAAAGGTAGCAATTCCCCCAGCAGCATCATCTCCGGCACAAACCTCACCGCACCCATCCAAGTTACAATTTCCGTGTCGGGAGATAGCAAACCTTCAGCTAGAGGTTTTGCAAGTTGTTTGAAACCAATAATGCCAATAATATCGTCTAAAGAATCTCCCGTCACGGGATAGAAGGAATGGTTGGAAATTGCCATTTCCGAAAGCAAAGTTTGAAAGGTAGCCGTCTTCGGAAGTGCGATAATGTTCGGCCTCGGCACCATCACTTCTTCTACCCAAACTTCGCCAAATTCAAACACGTTATTGAGCAGTTCTCGCTCTTCTGCTTGCAAGCCGCTTGATTCGGTGGAAGTAGCTATAATTAATTGCAGTTCTTTGGGAGTAACCGGCCGGTGTTTGAGGTCGTATTCGATTCCCGCAAACCGCAAGAGCGATCGAGTGGATTGATTGAGAAACGACACAAAGGGATTGAACAGACGGGAAATCAATAAACTCGGAGGCCCGAAACTTCTGGCTAGCTGTTCGGAATAAAGTAAGGCTACAGATTTGGGAAAGAGTTCGCCGAGTACGATTTGCAGGTAAGCTAGCAGGAAAAAAGTTACTATTGATATTCCCAAAGAATGGGCGACGGCCGACTTGATGTAAAGTGGCAGCGGCAAACTGGCGATCGACATTCGGACTAGCACGGCGATCGTATCTTCCCCAATCCAGCCGAGAGCTAAACTAGAAAGAGTGATCCCCAACTGCATTGTTGAGAGCAATCGCTCGATATTTTTCTGCAAAGATTGAACAGTTAGAGCTGCAATGTCGCCAGCTTCTACTAACTGATTGATGTGCGATCGGCGTACCGTCACCATCGAAAACTCAGCCGCCACAAAAAAAGCATTGATTGCAATCAGCAGCAGCACTGAAAGCAACCGCGACAGCACCTCTGTCGGAGTCATCGCGGGTAAATCAGCTATCTCCTGCACTCTCG
>JBBSNU010000512.1:0-4198 GCA_038260455.1 Chroococcales cyanobacterium
ATCTAAGCAGGAAATGTGGTGCAAGGGGAGTTGATTGAAAAATACCAACTCTCCGGTTTTTGGGTGCTTGGCAATTGCGGGGCGAACCTTGCGAGTTCTCAAATTATTTCCCGCTTTCCACTCAAACTCTATCCCGGCTTGGCGGCAGTATTCCTCAACCGGCGCTTTGTCTTCTATTTTGAAGAAATCTTGCCAGCTTACATCCAGTCTATCTGTGTAGTTACGGACGTACATAATTTGCTTCTGAGCAAATTTTTCTCGGAGTTTGGGATCAAGTAACTGGTAAATTTTCCGGCAGTCAACAATCGGCGTTTCTCCACCTTGTTTCGCTGGCTGAACGCAGAAAAACCAGATTTTCATCGGCCAACGGTGCAGGTGGGAACTCTCGCTGTGAAATAAGATAGCTTTATCTGCTGGGTAAGGAGTTGAACCGTAAACTTTTCCGCTAACTCCTTCGCGTGGCAAATCCCCGTACTCGCCAAATAATCGGGAACAAATTGCGAGAGCAAACTGCTCGAAAGCAGAAACTACAGGCTCAGTAAAACCTCGAAAGAGAATTGCTCCGTGCTGTAGCAATTTTGCCTCTATAAATTCGCGGTTGTTCTTTGCCCAGTCTGCGAGATCGACATTGTTAACAGAGGGTTTGATGACTAACGGGAATAGTTCTCCCGGCTGGAGAAATTCGGTTTTTATCAACTCGCCTTCAGGCAGAGCAACCTCCTTCGGTTTAATGCTCTTAAACTTGCTGAAATTGAGTTTTTCGCGCTTTAGTTCTTGCATGGCTTGTTTTTGTTTTTCAGCTTCCGTGAGAATCTCCAAATTGTTTAACCGAGTTTCTGGCTGCGCTACAATGCTGTTGAGTAGAGTTTCAAAACGACCGGACATTTGCTCGATGGTGGCGCAGTCGAAAAGGTCTGCATTATATTTCCAAGTACCTGCAATTCCCTGCTCGGTTTCCCCCAGGAAGAGAACTAAATCAAATTTTGCAATTTTGTTGTCAACTTCTAGCGGAGTTAAAGTTAAATCGCCAAGCTTTAAAGCAGGCATCGGCATATTTTGCATGACGAATAAAACTTGAAAAATTGGGGTTTGATTGAGACTGCGTTCTGGGCGTAATTCCTCCACTAATTTGTCGAAGGGTAAATCTTGATGAGCGTAACCTTTTAAAGTGACTTCGCGCACCCTTGCGAGCAGTTCGCAGAAAGTGGGATTGCCACTCAAATCGGTACGCAAAATGAGGATATTGACAAAGAAGCCTATTAAAGCTTCTGTCTCAATTTTGGTGCGATTGGCGAGATCGGTGCCGACAATGATGTCATCCTGATTTGTATAGCGATATAGCAGCGTTTTTAAAGCGGCTAGCAGCGTCATAAATAGGGTGACATTTTCTTGACGGCTCAGCTTATTGAGGGCTAGCGAAAGGGTTGGGGAAAGCTGAAACGGTTGAAGGGCAGCCCGATAGGTAGAAACATCAGATCGCGGTTGTTTGGCAGGCAGTTGCAGCACTGGCAAAGGATTGCGTAAGTGTTGCTTCCAATAGGCAAGTTTTGCTTCTAAAACTTCCCCAGAAAGCCACTTTCGCTGCCAGACGGCATAATCGACGTATTGAAGGGGAAGTTCGGAAAGTGGGGAAGCTTTGCCAGCACAGAAAGCTTCGTAGAGTGCAGCCATTTCCCGCACGAGTACCCCTAGCGACCAGCCATCTGCAACGATGTGATGAATGGTTAGCAATAATATAGATTCGGTCTCCTCTAACTGTAGCAAAGTGACGCGCACTAATGGCCATGTTGCTAAGTCAAAAGGTTGTTGCGCTTCTTCAAGAGCGAGTCGCATCGCTTCGGCTTCCCGCTGCGAGTGAGGGAATTCCAGCAAATCTATGACTGAAAGCGCGAAAGTCGGGGAGGGAATAATCGTTTGAATCGATCGCCCTTCCACTGTGTTAAAAATTGTCCGCAGGGCTTCGTGGCGATCGATAATTGTTTGGAAACTGCGCTGTAATGCTGTGATATCGATCGCGCCTTTCAAGCGCACGGCTGCTGGAATATTGTAAGCCGGATTGCCCGGTTGCAATCGATCGAGGAACCAGAGGCGCTGTTGGGCGAAAGAAAGCGGCAATTCTCCATCCCGCGAGATGCGCTCGATGGGGGGTGCTTTGACAAGGCTATCGCTGCTGCTGATTTGGGAGATGCGATCGCTCAAACTGGCGACTGTCGGCGCTTCAAATAAGACGCGCAGGGGCAATTCAATTTGAAACGCTTCTCGCAGGCGCGCGATCGCTTGCGTTGCTAGCAGGGAATGTCCTCCCAATTCAAAGAAGTTATCGTGAATTCCAACTCGCTCTAAACCGAGAACTTCAGCCCAAATTTCTGCTATTAATTGCTCGTCGGGAGTTCGAGGCTCGGTAAAATTGCTCTCGAATTCTGCTGTGTTTGTGTCAGGTGCTCTTAACGATCGGCGATCGATTTTTCCGTTAGGCGTTAAAGGCATTGCTTCCAGCAGCACAAACGCTGACGGCATCATGTACTGTGGCAGTTTTTGTTTGAGAAAGACGCGCAAGTGATTAATAAATTCTGAATGCGTAGGAGTAGTATCCCCGTGTCCGCCCCGGAGTTCTAAGTTGGCAACGATATAAGCTACTAAACGCTTGTCGCCCGGATTGTCCTCTCGAACCAGTGCGATCGCTTCTCGCACGGCTGGGTATTGGCTGAGTACCGCTTCAATTTCACCTAATTCGATGCGAAATCCGCGAACTTTCACCTGGTGATCGCTGCGCCCCATAAATTCAATGTTTCCATCTGGGAGATAGCGAGCCAAGTCCCCGGTTTTATAGAGGCGTTCTGAAAGAATAAACGATGAAGGATGAATGAAGCATGAAGCATGAATTTGGTCCTCTGCAAAGGGGTTAAGAATAAACTTCTCTGCGGTCAGTTCCGGTCTGTTTAGGTAGCCTCTAGATAAGCCGGCACCGCCGATGTGCAGTTCGCCAAATACGCCAACGGGAACCGGCATTAAATAGCGGTCTAATATGAAAATTTGAGTGTTAGCAATCGGGCGACCGATGGAAACTGATTCATCTTTGCAATCAACCTGATAGAGAGTAGACCAGATAGTGGTTTCTGTAGGGCCGTATAAATTCCACACAGAAGCGCAGCGCAAAAGCAACTGATTGGCGAGCTGTCGCGGTAAAGCTTCTCCCCCGCACAGTATTTTTAATTGATTGTTTCCCTGCCATCCTGCTGCTAAAAGCATTTTCCAACTGGCTGGAGTAGCTTGCAAGACTGTCGCGCCAGAATTTGTTAATGTTTCTAAAAGCTTTTCCCCGTTAGATGCCACTTCTCGGCTGGCTACAACAACGCGAGAACCTGTTGTAATAGGCAGGAACAGTTCCAGCGCTGCAATGTCAAAAGATAAGGATGTTACTGCTAGCCAAACATCTCGGTCTGCGATCGCGAGTTGTTGGCGCATAGAACTCAAGAAGTTAACGGCAGAGGCGTGGGAAATTTGCACTCCTTTGGGTTTACCTGTTGAGCCTGAAGTATAGATGACATAGGCTAAATTGGAGGATTTTTGTAAACCCACGACAGGCTCGTCGCAACTCGATATGCCTTCCCAATCTGCATCCAGAAACACGAGGGAGGCGCTATTTTTGGGCAGGGTTTCTAATAGCTTTTTCTGAGTGAGTAATACGGAAATTTTCGCGTCTTCCAGCATGAATGCAAGGCGATCGGGTGGATACGCTGGATCGAGGGGAACATAAGCGCCACCGGCTTTGAGGATGCCGAGAAGCCCTACCATCATTTCTAGGGAGCGATCGACATAAATTCCCACCAAAACTTCTGGGTTGACACCGATTTTTTGCAAGTAATTTGCGAGATTATTTGCTTTTTTGTTCAGTTCCCGGTAAGTCAGATTTTCATTTTTAAATACGACAGCGATCGCATCCGGCGTCTGCTCTGTCTGCGCTTCAAATAATTCGTGTACGCACTGATTTTTCGGAATTTTCGATTGAGTATTGTTCCACTCGAATAGTAGTTGCTGCTGTTCAGGTTTCGTCAATATTGGCAAATTTGAAAGGCGCTGTTCGGGATTGGCAGCTATACTTTCTAGTAAGGTTATAAAATGTCCGGCTATCCGTCGTGCAGTGCTAGCGTCAAACAAATCTTGGCTATACTCAAGCGTTCCATTAATACCCTCTAAT
>JBBSNU010000513.1:0-4185 GCA_038260455.1 Chroococcales cyanobacterium
CAAACAAGCCGAAGAACAGCGGAATCTCGCCTTGGCGCGGGAACAAGCAGCCCGCCGCCAAGCCGAAGCCAGCGAACAGTTGTACCGCGCCCTCGCTGAAGCCATCCCGCAAATAGTTTGGACTGCTTTGCCCGACGGCGCGATCGACTATTACAACCAGCGCTGGTTTGAATATACAGGAATGACGCTAGAGGAAACTCAAGGCTGGGGGTGGCAGCCAGTTTTGCATCCAGATGACGTGAAAAATAGCCTAGAACGCTGGAATAACTCGGTGCAGACGGGGGAGGCTTATGAGGTGGAATACCGCTTTAAACGCGCATCGGACGGGGCTTACCGCTGGCATCTGGGTCGGGCAATACCCGTGCGGGACGCTCAGGGAAAAATCCTCAAGTGGTTCGGGACTTGTACGGATATTGACGATCGCCACCGATCGACCCAAACAGCCAATTTCCGCGCCCGAGCCTTGGCTTTGCTGTCATCGGCTTCCTTAGATTACCAGCAGGCGCTGCAAGGTTTGGCAGATTTAGCAGTGCCGGAGTTGGGGGATTGGTGCTGCGTGCATTTAATCGAACCCGACGGCTCGCTCCGCTTGCAAGCAGTTGCTCACTCCGATCCGAGCAAAGTCGCCCTGCTGTGGCAAATCGACCAGCGCTTGCCGGTAGACCCCCAGGGACGGCACGGAGTCGCAAAGGTGCTGCGGACTGGGGAGGCGAAACTTTACCCAGAAATACCGAATTGGGCGATCGAAGCGGTGGTACCGGACAGGGAATTGCTGTTGATGCTGTGTTCCCATAGCCCGCTATCGGCAATCTGCGTGCCGCTGATGGCTCGCGGGCGGACGCTGGGAGCGATTTCGCTGTTGTGCGGGGAGTCTGGCCGCCGCTGCGAGCACGGCGATTTGGTTTTGCTCTCAGATTTGGCGCGGGATGCGGCGGTGGCGATCGACAATGCGCGGCTTTACCGGGAAGCTTCCGAGGCCAACCGGATTAAAGACGAGTTTTTGGCAACGCTTTCTCACGAGTTGCGGACTCCTCTAAACGCGGTGGTGGGCTGGTCTCAGATACTGCGACAGCGCAATTTGAGTCCCGAAAAAACGGCTGTGGCTTTGGAGACGATCGAGCGAAACGGGCGGTTGCAGACTCAGATGATTGAGGATTTGCTGGACGTTTCGCGGATTGTCAGCGGTAAAGTGTGTTTGAAGCTGTCCCCGGTGAATTTGGTGGGGACTGTAGAAACGGCCCTGAAGGCGATCGGCCCTGATGCTGAAGCTCGGGGAGTTGAATTGGTGAGTTTTTACGGCGAAGGGGTGAGTACCTTGAGGGCCGATGCTGCTCGTTTGCAGCAAGTAGTGTGGAATTTGCTCTCGAATGCGATTAAGTTTACGCCGCCGGGAGGTCGCGTGGAAATCAGGCTCTGGGAGGAGGGGGAACCGCGATCGGCTGATGGTGACATTTTGTCTGTGTCTCCGGTTCACTCTGTGACGATCGCCGTCACCGATACGGGAATTGGCATCAGCAAGGAGTTTTTGCCGTTTGTGTTCGATCGCTTCCGCCAAGCTGACAGCAGTTCTACGCGCAATTACGGCGGGCTGGGACTGGGATTGGCGATCGTCCGCCATCTGGTGGAACTCCACGGCGGCACTGTCTGGGCCGAAAGTCCCGGCGAAGGACTAGGCTCGACTTTTGGGGTGCGATTGCCGATCGATCGCAGGTAAATTTGAGTATGTCAAATAAACCCGTTCGTAGTGAGGACTTTAGTCCTTCCCCGGTTTGTAGTGAGGACTTTAGTCCTTCCCCGGTTTGTAGTGAGGACTTTAGTCCTTCCCCGGTTTGTAGTGAGGACTTTAGTCCTTCTTCTTGCGGACTCGCATTCCGAGCGATCGAACTAATTCGGGTGCATCTGTGTTTTGCATTTGTAGTGCGAGCGTCCCCGCTCGCGTGCTGTGTAATACCAATTTCATAAAGTAGCGCTAGATATTACCCCCCCAACCCCCCCTTACTAAGGGGGGGCTAAGACTTCATCTATAGCATATATTTAGAAAAATGGTATAAAACACGCGAGCGGGGACGCTCGCACTGTAAAAAAATGCTTTTTGCAAAAATGAGATGCTCCCACTAATTCTCCTACCATTCTTGCAGGGCGATCGCCATTCCTTGTTTTAATCTTGGTTCGAGACTCTCTTGTTTAACTAAACTTTCTAATTGCTGCCGAACCTCACCAGTATCTAGCTGTTTGAGAGCTGATAAACTATGCAGCCTGACGCTGTTGTCTGCATCTGCCAACAGTTGAATTAGCACATCTAGCGCTCTCATATCTCCTAATTGCCCTAACGTTAAAGCTAAAGATTGTTTAATTTCCACGGACTCCACGGCGAGATGATTACTTTCAAGTAAACCGATCGCAATTTCAGCAGCTTTTACTTTTAACTCCGGCTTTTCCACTCGCCCTAAAACAGCAGCAATCTCTTGACAAACAGCAGGATTAATGTTATCAATTTGCCAGGATTCGCTGGCAGTTAGCACTCGATCGCTATTTGTGAATTCGCCCGGTTGTGCATTAAAAACCGATCGCCCAATCAGCGCAGTTTGCAAATATTCTAAAGCGACTGCGGTTTCACTCCAGCCTAGGGCGCGCACAGTTTCGATTTGCAATTCAAGGGGAGTTGCGGGGTTTCGCAGCAATTCAAATAAACTGTACGCCGCAGCATCGGTTTTCAGCCGCCCGATCGCGATCGCCGCTTGTTGGCACACTTCAAATCGGATGTCCCAAAGCAAAGGTTTGAGCAAATTAACTAAATCTAATTCTGCATCTAAATAAGCGCGAACTCCCAGAGCTCGCACCGCTTCTTTTCTGACTGATGTCGCCGCATCTTTGAGTGCTTCTACCAGTACCGGCGGGATGCGGGAGTCGTGAAAACTGCTCAAAGCCTCGATCGCGGCCAGCCGCACCGCAATTTTAGAGTCTTTGACTACACTCAACAGCGGTGCGATCGCTTCGGGGCGGCGAATTTGGGCGAGGGCTGCTGTTGCAAACTGTCGCGAGTCTTCCTGCTGCAATAGAGTTGCTAGGGATTCTATAGCAGTCGGGCCGAAATTGGCGAGGGTTTGGGCCGCGATTTGGCTCAATTCTTCGTCGGAATTTTTGACTAATTGTACTAAAGCTGCCATCACTTCCGGGCGATCGAACTTTCCGAGGATGCGGGCGGCAAACCACCTGGGTTCGGTGTCTGCGTCTTCGTCTTCGATCGTAGCAATTAAAGGTGCGATCGCGCCATTTCCCAGATTTGGCAATACTTTAGCAATTTCCCAGCGGTCTTGAAAATCCCCCCATTCCAAGGCTTGTATTGCTAAACTGACAGCTTGCTCTAAAAATAGTTTTTCCTGTGGCTGGCTGCGGTTGGCTGTCACTTGCTGCAAGCATTCGACTACAATAGGCCAGTTTTGGCGATCGGCAGCGGCTTGCGCTTGTTCCAAAATATGAGACATAAATTTAATTTAGCTTCAAGAAAGTAGATGACAGCTAGGCCAGAAGCGCGATCGTCTCCCGCAATCTGTTGCTACAATTATCAATTATTTTAGATTTATGTCAATCCCTCACCAATGGTAAAATATAATTAAAACATTAAATCAATCCATTTAAATCATCAAGCAGCCCTATTGTTGAAACAAAAATACTCAATTCCCACTTGAATAGAAATAAAGCTAATAAATGACAATTAAATAAATGTTGATCCTCTGCTCGTTCCTCGTTACCAGGCTCTGCCTGGTAACGCAGATCCGGAGGCTCTGCCTCCTTTTACCTCGCCGCTTATAAAAAAGATCAGACTGTAGCAGGTGTTTAATTGATTAAATTTTCGTTCCTAAACGCAGTCATTGCCAGCTTTCGCACAACCAATCACAAAGCTGCCCCGCACCCAACCATGACATAATTAATTTTTTTACCCAACTATTGACCCATTTTCCAATGAAAAAAGCTCTCCTTTTAGTAAACCAGCACTCCCGAAAAGGGCAAAAACTATTATCTCAAGCTATTACAAAATTAGAAGCACTTGGTTTTGAATTAATAATCAAATCAACCGACAGCGCCAGCGAAATATCCGACACAATTCGGAACCACCAAAATCAAGTCGAATTAGTCATAATCGGCGGCGGCGACGGCACACTCAACTGCGCCATCGAAGGTTTG
>JBBSNU010000514.1:0-4185 GCA_038260455.1 Chroococcales cyanobacterium
ACTTCCGTACTAATTTATGAAGACACAGAATATTGCAAGATGCCAGAACTTTTAGCTCGCATTCTATTTCTATTCCTCCTCTTCTCACTGATCAAATCGTGGTGGGATCAATCAGGAGGCAAAGACAATCCGTTAATAGACCGGCTGCGCGTTTTGCTGCTGATCAGCCTTTTGTTCCTGGCTTTTTTCGCGCCAGACACGCCAGTCGGAGCAGCGATTTTCGGCCTCATAGCCTTCTTCTTTAAGCCGCTGGGTTTTTCGATCACCCTGCTGGTGATTGCATCGGCGCTGATCACCAACGGGGGCATCCGCAACCCGGCACCGAGAATGATCCTGGCAGCACTGCTAGTTTTGATCCTTTCGAGTATGCCAGTTGTCGCTTACTGGTTCGCCGATCAAGCTGAACGGGATGCCGCTGCTCGCACAGTTTGCTGCGACGAAACAGCAGCGGCGATCGTCCTTCTCGGCAAGGGAACGACTAACGGCCACACCGCCAACCAAGAAGCGATTCAACTGGCAGACACAGGCAATCGCCTGCCCTACGCTGCCGTTTTGTACAAAAAACAATTAGCACCTTTGGTGATTGTTACCGCCGGGCCCAGAGCAGATTTACAGAATTATACTGGCGAAGCAAAGGATATCCAAACTTTGCTGGCAACCAACATGGGCGTGCCGCGCACCAGTATCGTTCTCGACGATAACGGCCACAACATACGCACCAGCGCCGAGGAAGTGAGAAAGATCCTCGACAGCCGCGGCGTTGGGCGTAAAGTAATCCTGGTCACATCTGCGATGCAGATGCGCCGTGCCAGCCTAGCTTTTGCAAATATGGGCATCCAGGTGATTCCCAGAGCTACCGACTTCTACACTTACCAGCCCGTGTCAGGAGGGAAATCCAAATTCCGCTTAGACGCGGGAGATTTTTTGCCTAGTGCAGAAGCTTTGGTAACTACGACGCGAGTATTCGATGAATATTTCGGGTCTTTCTATTACTATATGCGCGGCTGGCAGGCTCCCAGAGCCTAAAGTGGCAAGTTGCTGGTGTTTTTCTTAGGCAACAGCGACTGCTCCCCAAATTGGTTTAACATCTCCTGAGAATGAGACCTTTGTGGGGAGCTGTGCCTTCTGAGGCCAGCGGGGTCGCCGATGGCAAAGTTGGCAGTTAATAAGAACACCGCCCAAAATATAGGTGCCTCCCACTCGGATTTTTTTGGGGCTGGCGCTTCTTTAGCTTTGGCGGAGGTGACGATGACTTTGAGGTCTAGTTTGCCTTCAATTTCTTTGCCTTTGAGAATTCCTTCGCTGCATACACCCTTAAAAGCTAGCGGATCTGGTTTCGCTTCGTCTGACATTGTTTTATCCTGGTTTTCGTAGATCTGGTTGGATAGTAAGTTCTCAGAAGTTCGGGGGGTTTCCGGGCCGGATTCCGCGAACTCTTTCAGAGTTAAGTTAAATATGCACCCCGCCCCTGGCTGGGGATTAAACAGAAGAACCTAAAGGCGTTTCAAGTTACTGCTTGTTGCTTTTGGGTCGCAGCGCTGTCAGCCAAGCTGCTATTTATATATCTGGGTGAAAGAGAGGTTTTTATGCAAAGACAGATTTTTTCTCAAAAATTGTCAATAAATTTATTATCTCCGCGCCGATGAAAATGTCAATACATTTAAAGCAGAGTTTGGTTGATGTCGTGTCATAAACCTGGTTTCTTGCAATGTCTCAAGTGGCGCAATTATTTTAAGAAGCAGATTTCGGGATCAGACAATTTTCATTTTTATATTTTCAATTTCCGATGGGGAATGACTTACTGTATAAGGGTTTAAAGTTTGTCTGCTGTTGCATTGTTTTTTTGAAAATGGTATGAAAAGCCCGTCGCGACTGCTCATTTCAATTTTCAAAGGATCTAAATGTAAATGAAGCTTGAAAATACATAATACCAATTTCATAAAGTAGCGCTACATATCACCCCCCCCAACCCCCCCGAACTCGCGGGGGGGCTATGACTTCATCCATAGCAAATCTTTAGAAAAATGGTATAAGTCTCTCCCGATCGATTACCATCACAAAAATCGATCGCGCGATCGCCCGTGGTTAATCGATCGCACACAATATCAAATATATAATTCGGATGCGATCGAAAACTATATAACAGCTCGCACGCTCAATAAAAATGCTTTTGACAAAACCCCAGATGCTCCGGTTTATTTGCGCCTCGGGACTTAATCCACAGTGAAAACATCCACTAGCAAACTATCTTCCCTGCAACCAGAACAACTGGCAGCTTGGGCACAAGAGGCAATTAATCGCAGTAAATCCGGTCAAGTCCCCGCATACGTACCTCTGCTTGCGGAAGCTGATAGAGAATGGTTTGCCGTGCAAATTCGGGCAATTGACGGTCAAGTTTTGAGCTGGGGCAGCATTGCTAAAACATTCCCGCTGATGAGCGCCGTCAAGCCCTTCGTGCTGCTTTATTTGCTGTGCGAATTGGGCGAAAAAACGGTTTTTGGCTGCGTGGGCTGCGATCCTTCGGAAATGCCTTTCAATTCCCTGACTCAACTGGAAACAGATGGAGGGAAGCCGAGAAATCCGATGATTAATAGCGGGGCGATCGCCCTTGCGTCTTTGATTCCCGGTAACAATGCTGTGGCGCGCTGTCAAAACTTGCGAACTTGGCTGAACAAACAAGCAAACAGTCAGTTATTTGTTGACGAGTTAATGCTGGATTCAGTCAATCAAAAGCGGAATCAAAATAATCGGGATCTCGCCTTAGCAATGCTCAAATTTGGTTATCTACAAAACGCGGAAATTGCGTTAGAAACCTACAATCGAGTTTGTTGTTTGTCGGGAACTGTGGAGGATTTGGCCAAGCTGGGAATGGTGTTGGTAAAGAGTGAGGAAGCACTCTGGGAAAACTGCCGCACTGTCAAAGCGCTGATGGCTACTTGCGGTTTGTATGAAGCATCCGGTCGCTTTGCGCTGCGGGTGGGACTGCCGGCCAAGTCGGGAGTTAGCGGGGCTTTGCTGTCGGTAATTCCGGGTGAGGGTGCGATCGGCTGTTACAGTCCGCCCCTAGATCGAGAGGGAAATTCTGTCGGGGGCTTATTTCTATTGGAACAAATAGCTAAAGCTTTGCGGCTGAGCGTATTTGATTAGATCATACCAATTTCATAAAGTAGCCCTAGATATTACCCCCCCAACCCCGCCCTTAGTAAGGGGTGGCTCAGACTTCATCCATAGCATATCTTTAGAAAAATGGTATAAGATTGCTGTTTAATTGCTCTTAATTTCCTTGATTTATTGCAGGGAAATATTTGGCTATCTGGGATTTGGGATTTGAGATTGGAAAGGTCGATCGGGATCATCTCCTGCATCGCAAAAAGGATGTTTTTTTTACAGTGCGAGCGTCCCCGCTCGCGTTCTTACCACACCACGCTAGGGGTGACGGTCGCACTACAAATGCAATACACAGATGCACCCGATAGACCTTCTTATCTGTCCGCACCGAAAAACCGCGAGCGATCCGTTTTTGTTATGGTAATCGATCGAATCTGTCAACTGTTTGCTGTCAACAGAAAAAGCCGGAGATATTCCAGCTTGTGGGCGGGCAAATTACCCGCCCCACAACAAGATTGAGCTTAATATTGAGGAACAGACGAATCTACTTCTTGACTCCAAGCATTAATCCCGCCCTTAACATTAATCCCCTCAATTCCCGCTTCCTTCAAAATGCCCAAGGCCTTCGCAGAACGCCCGCCCATTTTGCAATGTGCAATCAAGCGATGCCCGTTCAACAATTCCTTGACTTTAGCAACACCTTCGCCGTGTTCGATATCCGGCAAAGGTACCAAAACTGACCCAGGAATTTGAGCAATTTGATACTCGCTGGGATTGCGAACATCTAACAATACAAAATCCTTCGCACCGCTGTCGATTAATTTTTTAAGTTCAGTGACAGTCATCTCAGGAATTTGCTGTTGTTCTTGCGCTTCCTGGGCTTTAGCTTGAGGAATGCCGCAGAATTGTTCGTAATCGATTAACTTTTCAATTACCGGGCGCACTGGATTCGGCCGCAGTTTCAATTCGCGGAATGTCATATCTAAGGCATTGTAAAGCAACAATCTGCCGCTCAAGGTTGTGCCTTGACCCAAGATAATTTTGATAGCTTCCGTTGCTTGGATAGAACCGATAATA
>JBBSNU010000515.1:0-4173 GCA_038260455.1 Chroococcales cyanobacterium
AATTGTCTTGGAGGTGGCAGGCTGGATATTGGGCGATCGCCGATCGATCGATCGGGTTTGTTTCTGTTGCCGAAATTGGCGAATTTGGGTTTTCGGCTGCCTGATTTTCGCTGTCGCTATTGCCGTTATCGTTAGCGAGAATGGCTGGTTTGTCGGCTGCCGAGTCCGGGGATGCTACGTTGGTTTTTTCGGGTAC
The DNA here is from genome assembly GCA_038260455.1 of Chroococcales cyanobacterium. GTDB lineage: Bacteria > Cyanobacteriota > Cyanobacteriia > Cyanobacteriales > Microcoleaceae > Microcoleus. The sequence goes on from JBBSNU010000515.1 coordinate 197, forward strand.
CGGGCGCAGGATTGTGCCGCGTTTGGATCGCCCGTAACCCCGGACTTCAAATAAGTCTAAAAAATCTGAGTTGAAGCTGAGACTAATTTCAAAGCTTACTGGGTTTGTGGTGAAGTTGGTGATTTCTATTTCTTCAAACAAACCGCCGTTGAGCACCATTTCTCGCTTGATGCCTATGGTTTCGGCGCGGATGCGATCGTCAATGCGGGGGTTGGAGCACAAAACTGTTTGCAGGTAGCCTTTTTCAGCGTTGCTGCTGAGCAAAATTGGCGATCGCCCTTCAATTTGCAATTCCAGGCGGCTGAGAAAGCGCGTGTCGTGACAAAACAATCCGAGGCTTGCCACGTTGTCGTCTCCTAAGCAGCCTGAGATGTTGCCGAGGGTATCGGTAATCAGAAATAAATCGTCGTCTTTGAGGGTTAGTGTTGGTTGAGGTCGATCGGCGATCGCACAAGGCCACTCGGTTATAGGTAACTCCGCAGCGGCTACAAATATTTTTCCTTCTAGTTCATATGTATCGGGCATTCTTACTAAAAGTGGTTTCCCATCTTTTCAAAAGTTTAATTTTTTCGAGCTTTTGACTCTTAACTTTTTCACCTTACATTTCGCTCGAAAGCGCTCTGATGTAATGCTTCTATTTTCGCATCATACCATTTTTTTTGAGCCTGCTGCTAACTAACAATTAGATTGGGAGCATCTCAGTTTTGCATTATAGTGCTGTCGCGAGCTCGCGAGTTATACAATACGCGAGCTCGCGACAGCTCGCACTATGATAAAAAAAATGCTTTTTGCAAAACTGAGATGCTCCCGTTAGATTAGCGAAAAAATTTTAACTTTTCTTAAAACGCTCTCAATTGCAGCGATCGGTAAAAATCACGAACGATCTAGACCCACTAATACCACTTTAAAAAATCCTTGCTACAACGATCTTGGTTGAGCTTGTTTATTCAACTATTTTCGCGCGCTTTGCATCACTCGGTAGATGTTGCGTTTTTTTTGAGTACAATCGATTTATCCACACCCTACAAATATTGCTGCATTAATTTTTTAAATTGGTATAAAATGACAAGGAGACTCAGTAAAAACCGGGCATTTCTTCAAAAAGCCCGGTCGATCGGATGCTGTGCGTAAATTTGGAAAAACTCAATCCGCCGTGCGTTTAATTTGTCCTCGCGCAGCTATCTGCTGTGGAGTTCTAATTCAGTCAATTGATGCGTGTGACCGTTTTGCGAAAAGCGCTCTTTTAAAATTTGTCGGTAAACTGCTTCGTAGCCATCAACCATTGTTTTAACGCTGAAGCGCTCGACTGCGTGTTGGCGACAAGCACTGCGATCCAGTTCCCGGGTTGGTTCGATGGCGGCGATACATTCTGCCACGCTTTCGCACAGAAAACCAGTTTTTTCGTGAATAATTACTTCGGGAGTCGAGCCTAATTTCATAGCAATTACGGGAGTTCCCGTTACCATCGACTCAATCATGACTAACCCGAAAGGTTCGCGCCAAGTAATCGGAAATAATGTCGCGACTGCACCGCCCATCAGCACGCTTTTTTGGGCGTGGTTGGCTTCACCTAAATATTCTATTTGTTTGCCGTCAACGTGCGGCTTGATTTCTTGCTCGTAATATTCGCGATCGACAACATCTACTTTACCTGCCATCTTTAAATGCCAGCCGGATTTCTTGGCAATTTCTATGGCTAAATGCGCCCCTTTTTCTGGTGAAATTCGACCTAAAAAAGCTAAATAAGCAGGATTGTCCGGCTGCGGGTGAAATTCGTAGGTTGCCGGATCGATGCCGTTATAAACTGTGGCGACGTAGTTAAGATTTAGTCTATCTTCCCGCTGAGAGTTGGAAATACTTACATAAGGCTGAGTGCGGGCGTAGCTAAACATCTTCTCGTTGTCGGGGGTAAAAATGCCGTGGAGAGTGTGAACTGTCGGCGTTTTTACTAAGCGCGAGTAAGACAAGGCGGCGCAACCTACGTGGGAGTGAATAATGTCAAAGTCTCCGGCTTTTTCATAGACTTTGCTCAGTTGCAGCATCTCGTAAATTCCGTATTCTTTAACGGTAGAATCTAAACGCAAAGCTCTGGGGTGAACTGATTCTAAAGTAGCAGAAGTAATGGAATCGCCGGAGGCAAATAAGGTGACATCATGTCCCCTTCTGACTAATTCTTCGGTCAAGAGGCTGACGACCAGTTCAATTCCTCCGTAAGCTGGGGGCGGAACTCGCTCTGCTAGGGGGGCAATTTGGGCAATTCTCATGACAAACCTTCTAATTTTATCTACATTAAAATTTGCTACGCGATAGATAGTTGCTGCGGTAGGTTGTGCTGGTAACTTTTTTAAACTGATGAGTTGTTATCGCGTACAGCTAATTTAATAACATTTTACACATTTAGTCTATGCTACTTAAGAGGGAGATTTTCACATCAGGCCGTACTTTTTGGAAGCATCTCAGTTTTGCAAAAAGCATTTTTTTTATAGTGCGAGCGTCCCCGCTCGCGAGTACAATACGCGAGCGGGGACGCTCGCATTATAATGCAAAACTGAGATGCTCCCTAGTTTTTTCCTTTGCTTTGGATCTGACAGGGCTACAATGCCGCAAACAAGCTTAATTGACTTCTGCCGAAAGAGATAATAATACGCAATTGAGGGATTTTTCCCAGTCGGATCTTCCCTTAATATCAAAAATTGTGTAAAATACTACAATACAAGGGCTGACGCGCTGGCGATCGCCCAAACCGGGTTTTTTAACTCTAAGCGATCGCGCACTCGCCTGAAATTATTATCAAAAAAACCTCGGTTGATGCGCCGCCAAATAAAAAATGCTAATTTAGTAATTTAATGGGGAGAAAATTATAAATATGAGCGTTCAGTTTCGTGAAATTCAACTGCCGCCAATTCCCAGCCAGCAACAACCGGAAAAAATAAAAATTGCTAGCAATTTTTCCCAGACAAACAAGCCAAATTTGCCAGAAGCGAAAGGGATATCGCGGCGAGGGATGGCAGAAATTATAGCAGATATTCAGAACGAGCGAGCTGACAGCATTACTCCTCTGGAATGGACTTATTGTCTGTGGGCTAAAGCTGAATGGGACACCAAAAACCCCGATCGCGCGCGAGAAATATCCCAAGCTATTTGGCTGGTAGCTCAAAACAATGTCCGCCTGAAACAGCAGTTGCTGTGGCGTTTGGCTCTGCACCACAGCCGCCAGTTAGAAAATCCTGTTTCTAGCAATGTTCCGGCGCTCGATCGCTCTTTGGTAGAGTGCTTTGCCGAATTTGCAAATACAGCGACTGGTACCGATGCTTTACCAGTACAAATTATTAAAATCCTGACTCGCGATAACTCTGATTACGAGCTAGCAAAACTCAGTTGGCAATATCTCAAAACCCCAACGGAACTGTTAGCAAAAGCTCAATTACCCGCCACAATCCCCGCAGTAGATCGCGCCCAAGTACACCTTGCCGGAATTTTTGCTAAAAATCAGGTTTGCGATTTGTCTGGCGTAGAATGGCTGCTCAGGTGCTTGAAGGAAATGCCACCAGCGCCGCAAATTGCAGCAGTTGAAGAGTTGTTAGTGAAAATTTCCAGCGATATTCTCAAAAATCAAAGGCCGAAATTGGTTGAGTGGGTGCGAGATGAATATTCTCCTAAGTTGCAGTTAGTTTCGGCTCCCGCCCGAGAGTCGCTGATTCGATGGATTGGCGCACTAAATTACAGTTATTTCCAGAAAACAATTGATTTGGTGGCGCGGATGCTGCGGCTGTCTGATGCGGAAATTAAGCAGTTGGAGGAGCGCCGAGATTTTTGGGCAAATTATAGCGATCGCCTGAAGCGGGTGCGGTTGCTTTTGCCGCAGTCGTCTGTGAGCGCGATCGGCTACCAGTTGCAGTTTGATGTGGATATCTTACCAGAGGAGGGCGCTCTTCCAACTGAGGTCTGCATTTTTCAGTTTGAGGATTATTGTGCGA
>JBBSNU010000516.1:0-4155 GCA_038260455.1 Chroococcales cyanobacterium
CTGTGCTACCGAAGTAGTCTTACCTGCCCTCCCTGCCCGTTTAGAGTCGTGGCGATTCCCCATCCCGACTTTTTCTATATTCTTAGCGGCGTTCTCGTCTCTGTCATGTTCAGTCCCACAACTAATACAAGTTAAGGTTCTGACTTTCAAATCGAGCTTGCCCCACTTAAAGCCACAATCAGAGCAGATTTGGCTAGTAGGTTCCCAGCGACTGATTACATGGAAATCTCTACCAAACTTCTCAGATTTAGCTTCGCAAAGGGTTCTAAATTCTCTCCATCCCTGAAGACTGATAGCTCTAGACAATTTGCGATTCTTGACCATGCCCGACACATTCAAATCTTCCAGAACGATAGATTGATTCTCTCTAACGATTTTGGTAGATAGCTTGTGCAAAAAATCCTTACGGGTGTCTGCAATCTGGTTATGCTTTTTGGCAATTCTCAGACGGGTTCGATACCGCCTATTAGAATCCTTTTGCTGCCTTGCTAACTTCTTTTGGAGTCTCCTAACCTTACGGTCTAACTTAGTGTAGCTAGGGGCTTTAGCTGATTCTCCATTGCTCATGAAAGCAAAAGTCTTAATCCCTAAATCAATCCCTATGCTTTGGTTCTTGGCAGGGATAATTTCTGGAATAACTTCTACTACAAAGCTCAGGAAATACCGATTAGCACAATCCTTAATTACCGTTACAGAGCTAGGGATGGTAACTCTCTAGACCATACAGGGCTATTGTTGCCTATTTTGGCTAAATAGACCTGATCACCCTTCACAGAGAATCCCCTCTCAGTAAACCTAGCAGTCTGCTTATTCTCCTTTTTCTTGAACTTAGGAGAGCCTACTTTTTTACCTTTTCTTTTGCCCTTTAGGGAATTGAAATAGTTAGTATAGGCTACTCCCAAATCTCGAATAGATTGTTGCAAAGGGGTAACCGAGACTTCCCCTAACCATTCTCTGTCCTCTGTCTGCTTTGCTTGGGTAATGAAGGCTTTTTGCAAATCCCCATTTTTAGGCAGCTCCTCAGAATCTTTGCAAGCTCTCAAAGCATCATTCCACACCACACGGACACAGCCAAATAGTTGAGTTAGGCTCTGTCTTTGCTGATCCGTAGGATAGAAACGATACTGATATCTTGCTTTCATGCTATTATTGTACCACATATTGAGGTATAACAACGCTATGAGTAAAACATATTTAACGGTTCGGATCGAAGATGCAGAAAAGGAAAGACTAAGAGAGTTTTGCCAACAAACGGGCAGAACACAATCAGACGTAGTTAGGGAGTTCATTAGAAAACTCAAATTAAAGCCGTCCTGAAGTACGGGGCTTCTACCCAATTTTCCGGTGATCCTAGCAAATTTTTATTGTGATACAAATCAGCCGATCGAGTGATGCGATCGCAAAAATTAAAAATCCCCAAATCCTCACTCGCTGTCTGGCTGAGGGTTTCGGAGTTTTTGCTCAAAAGTTCATTTTTCACTGCTTCTAGAGACACTGAGCCAGCTCTAGTGTTAAATTTATGCAACTTTCCTGCTTACTTGTTTTGTGCTTCCTGTTGAGCATTATCGCTATTTTCGCGGTACACAGCCGTCCGGTTGACAGCAGTGGTGTAGCGGGGATGAGTTGGGGGCACGGCGGCCATCAAATCCGAAGCTTGCTGCCACTTAGCAGCTACGACTAACCAATTTTGGCGAGATTGAGCGTTTTTGCCCTCGATGGCTGCTTGCTCGGCGGTTCGCACAGCTTGTCCAAAAGAGTCCACAGCAGAATTAGCAGTCTGCTGAGAAATGTTCTTTTCAGGTGTTGCCGGACTTTGAGTGACAACGGCTTGGGTGGTGGCTGCGGTGCTGTTTGGCACTTGGGAATTGAGCCCTTTGTAGATGACGGCTGTCGCAGCGAGGAACAGCACGGTCAAGCCGACACCTGCGACGAGACCGCGCGGTAATTTTCGCGGTTCCTGCATCGATCGAGGTGCAGCCATTCTCGGCAAAGCCCGCTTTCCCCCTCGATCGTGCCGTTCGTGATGGGCGGCGGCCAAACGCTTGAACAAATTCGGCTTTCTGAGTTTAATTTGTTGAGACCACAGCAGTTGATTCTCGGGATCGCGGCTAATTTCTTCGAGCCACAGCAGTTGGTGTTCTCGGACAAGCCTACTGTTGATGTTGACTCGGCGAATATTGCGGGGATCTAAGCCCTCCAAAATTTCTCGGACTCGATCGACCAAACTAGACTGTTCTAGCAGTTGGGGTGTGGCAGCTTCGCACAGCAGTTGCAGCACACCTTCGGCAAAAACGGCTCTGGCCCTCACCCCTACCTGTGCGAGCTGGTCGTTAAGGATTTGAATAATCGCTGCCACGGAGCCCTGGCGAGCTTGTCGAGCAATGTCATCTACTTGTTGATTCACCATAAAACTATCTAGACGCTTAGCAGTCTGTATATTTTTGACAACCCAAAGTCTCGGATCTAATTTTCAATCCTACAGGTTATCACTGGCACTGCCAGGTTAAAATGAACTGGTGCAAATTTTGCATACCGATCGCACTTAAAACTATCAGCACAGCCGAAGAGCTCGCGCCAAAAGGAAATAAATAAACTATGGGTAAAGTAATTAGCGGTAAAATTTTTGTTTTAGACGACAACATCGATACAGATCAAATTATCCCTGCCGAATATCTGACCCTGGTGCCCTCGAAACCGGACGAGTACGAGAAACTAGGCAGTTATGCGATGATTGGGTTGCCCGATCGCTACGGCAAGTTTATCGAAGCAGGCGAAATCAAAACCCAGTATCCGATTATAATTGCCGGCGAAAATTTTGGCTGCGGTTCTTCGCGGGAGCACGCTCCGATCGCTCTGGGGGCTGCGGGCGTGAAAGCGGTGGTAGCTTTGTCTTACGCGCGGATTTTCTTTCGCAATTGCTCGGCTACTGGCGAATTGTACCCGATCGAATCGGTCGATCGACTTTGCGATGTATTTGTAACAGGCGAAGAAGTGACGATCGACTTTGCGGGCGATCGAATTATCAACCACACTCAAAACCTCACGTACTCCCTCAAGCCTTTAGGAGACGTCGGGCCAGTGATTGATGCCGGAGGGCTGTTTGCCTACGCACGACAAACAGGAATGATTGCAGCTCGATCTTAACGGGAGCATCTCATGTTTGCATTTGTAGTGCTGTAAGAGCTCGCGAGTATTAAATACTCGCGAGCGGGGACGCTCGCACTCTAAAAAAAATACTTATCGTTACTCGTGTTACTCGTTACCAGGCTCTGCCTGGTAATGCAGATCAGGAGGCTCTGCCTCTCTTTATCTTGCCGCTTCTGGAAACAGAGGAGTGTGGTAGATGTTTAATTTATTAAATTTTCGTTCCTTACAAATATCATTAGAGCCTCAAATCGAATCAATAAAACTCAATAAAATCCGCTGGTGAGCCATGCCGAAAGGTCGCACATCTCCAGACTTTTGAGAATAGCATTTACCAGCCCGAATATCCCTGGCTGTCAACAACTGCATATCCCAACCCTCAAGCAAAACTAAATCCTTGACATCCGCACTAAGCTGTGAGTGAAAAACATGGCGAACAACATCTCCTTCGACATCGCAACATAAAAAAGAGACAGTAGCAGGAGCCCAGCTAATTTCCTCTACTAATTCCCGCAACACAGCCGCTTCCGGGGTTTCTCCCGGTTCCAAGTGTCCGCCAAACAAAGCCCAATGTCCGGGATACCTGATATGAGGAACATTATCCCGCAACTGGCAGAGAAACTTGCCGTCTCGGTATAAAATGGCGATCGCAACATGAATTTTAGTCATAAATAAGAAGTCATTAGTCATTAGTCATTAGTCATTAGTCATTAGTCATTAGCATTTTGTAGGGGCGGGTTTAGCTAAGGATATATGATACTAATGACTAAAAACAGGACAAAACCCGCCCTCTCAGGAAGAAGTCATTAGTCATTAGTCATCAGTCAGTAGTCATTGGTCATTAGTCATTAGTCATTAGTCATTGGTCATAAAGATTTAGTTGTCTAGGAGATACGGAATCAGTTATTGTCGTAGGGGCGGGTTCACCAACAATATCGAACACCAACAAACAATTTTAAGAAACCCGCCCCCACCCACAGACAATATCCAAACAACAGTCATTAGTCATAA
>JBBSNU010000517.1:0-4154 GCA_038260455.1 Chroococcales cyanobacterium
CGAATACTTCATCATCATAGTCGCTATCCTTGGCTAGGGTAATTTGACGCTGTTCCTCATTATAAAAATCACCGCCTTGCAATATAGAGGCGATCGCTTTTACACTTCCAGCAGTAGGTAAAGCAGTTTTCTCACTAACAGTAACTTTTCCCGACTGAATCAAACGCAAAACGGCTGCAAAATCCTTTGTAGCTGCCAACTGTGTTTCACAAGAAGTCAAGGGAATATCGTATTCTTCTGTATCTTTTTCCCCTGTACTATAGTTATATCTTTGGACGCGAAGTTTAACATTATCTTGTATTGTTTCACCATAATCTAAGGTGGCTTCTTTGGGCTTTGGCACGAATTTCAGCAATGCTTCTTCTAAATCGTAAGGAATCTGGCTGCCATAAATAAACAAGCATAGCAGTGATGGTTCTCTGTTAGTTCCATAGCGATCGCTTGTTCCAAAATTTGCTGATTCTCCGTATTTAGCCCTAAATATCTCATGAAAATAATAGCCATCCTCCCCATGTATAACTTCAGCTACAGCCGCTTTTTGGAGGTCGTCTAATTGCGCCCACAGTTTCCGAAGGTTCTCTCCCAGCAATTGCGATCTAATTCCATCAACAAGATCCGCTTTACGGGTTAATTTACGAGGATCGGGCAATAATGCTTTGAGCTTTTTTAAATCGTCAACAATTATTGCTTCCAGTGCCTGTTGGAGGCTAAGAAGGTTATCTATGGTTGGGTAACGCGGCATGATTTTTGGCAATGCGCCCATTTCAAAAAAAATTGTCACCCAATTATAACAACTTTACGGAATGCGGAACTTGAACTTTTGTTACAAAATGAGTTGGTCGTAGGGTGTGTCGCCATAAAAAATCCCTAACTTGCATATTGACAATCTGAGAGCGACGCACCTATGCCATCCCTCGCAGAGTGTAAACAAACTCAACACAATATTTGTCGTAAAACTTTGTAAAAATGGTACAAACTGTTCTGCATTTCAATTGGATATAATTTATGATAAATTTAGGAATCTCAGCAATTTCAAGGAAATAGCAATGCTGACTAAACAAGATTGGGACTGGTTAGCAGTATGTTCTCATTATCAAACTGCTGTCACAGTCCAGACACTTCTCAAAGCAGGAAAATCTATGGAAGCAACCGCCGGTTTAGAATCTCTAATTGAAGCAATGGGAAGAACCCAAAAACTAGCATTAAAAAGTCAGTTGGTTCGGTTAATACTTGATATTATTAAATGGAAATGTCAACCTCAAAAACAAACTTCTAGCTGGGCTATCAGTATTCTCTCCGCGCGCCGGGAAATAGAAGATATTCAGGAAGAAGTTCCTAGTTTGAATCGTGATATTGTTGAATCTATGTGGGGTAAATGTTTTCAAGCAGCCGTGAAAGAGGCTGAAATTGAAATGAGGAAAGTTAAATGTCACTTAACATCCCTTTCTTGGTCTGAAGTTTTTGAGGATGAATATACTTTGTCCGATCGCGATTTAGAAGATTGAGATTTTGAGTCAGATGTGCGATTCACGCTCGGGATAGCTTCGCCGCGCCTACTTTTAGGACTGACGCAGCAACCAGGTTTCTCAACCCAACCTGTTTACTGATCGGGACTTACGCAGAACCTCTATATGTTAGAATTGAGGCTTAACGTACAAATCCCAGACTCGTTTCACTTCTTCTGCATCTGGTTGAGAAATTTGCCCGATTTTCGCCAGCAACAAAGACTTTTCCAGACAATCTAATCTAGACAAACGCACTGTTGAAGCAACGCGCAAACCGCTGGCGGGCCAATCATTAAGAAATACATCAGTTTGGCTGCGGGGTTTTGCAGAGGTGACGGCTGCTGCTACCACATCCTCGCCATCCAACCACAGTAAAAGTATGGGGCGTTTTTTAGAGCCTGCGCCGCTTGTAAAGGGAATATTTGCTACCCAAAAATCACCTGGTTCAATAGTCGTCATAAAGTCCTTCATCTTCGGGTGCGTAGCCTTTCAAAAAAGCCTCGTGGCTGCGAGTAATAACTGGGTCAATTAAATAGTCTTCGCCGTCGAGTACAAAAAACTCTGTTAATTGGGCAGCGGTTAAATCTTGTTGGGTTGTTATCTCCACAGACGGTTCTAGTATTTTAGGGAATTCTAATAAGACTGTAATAAAATCCATTAACGATCGCTTGGGATGCGGTGGTTCTGTTGGCGAAATACTAGACTCAGAACTTTCATTTGGTGACTGTTTTACTTTTTGTCCTTGGTGTACTAGAAACTGCACAAAGTCAAGCACTTCCTGTTGTCTTTCTGTCGGAAGCAGTCGCAGATTTTCTAACAATGTTTTTTCGAGATTGCCGATTCTCAAAAAATTTACTGGGTATTTGAAAGTTTTTGCTGGTCTGTTCATAACAGTTTAACCCTAAGAGTGAAATGGATTTACTTGTACGATTATAGCTGAGCAGTCCTGTCTGTGTGCGATCGCCCTTTCTAATCAATTTTAGCTTTTTGTAAACTGCCTTTTCGCCCTCGCCCTCACCGCAGCTTTAATTCGAGATTTGAGATTCAACCCCGGGATGTGAGATAATTTTAGCCGATCGCAACTTACGCTACTGTACAGTCGCCAGCGGGTGCGGTAAAGTAAAAACACCCAGAACACGCTGTTACAAAAAAATTGTATACTTCCTAATTATCACAAACCAAACGATATGACGCAACAGCCAGCCATTACCTACCGCACCGAAAGCGACTCAATGGGAGACAAACAAATCCCATCTACCGTTTACTACGGCATTCAAACTCTGCGCGCCGTTGAAAATTTTCCAATTAGCGGTATCAAACCTTTATCAACTTACGTCGATGCTTGCGTTTTAATTAAAAAAGCTGCGGCGATAGTCAACGGTAAACTCGGCTGCATTCCTGAAGATATCAGCCAAGCACTAATCGAAGCCGCTGATGAAGTTTTAGCCGGAAATTTGCGCGATCAATTTGTAGTTGATGTCTACCAAGCAGGCGCGGGAACTTCTCACCACATGAACGTCAATGAAGTTCTTTCAAATCGCGCTTTGGAAATTATGGGCGATGAAAAAGGCAACTACAAGCGCGTCAGTCCCAACGATCATGTAAATTACGGTCAATCTACCAATGATGTGATTCCGACGGCGATTCGGATCGGCGGATTGTTGGCGTTAGAAAAGACTTTGTTTCCGGCTTTGTCGGATGCCGTAGTCGCCCTAGAAAACAAAGCAGAAGAATTCAAAAATATTGTTAAATCCGGCCGCACTCATATGCAAGATGCTGTGCCGGTTCGACTCGGCGACACCTTCGGCGCTTGGGCGCAAATTCTCAGAGAACATACCTTGAGAATTGACAGGGCATCCGATGATTTGACATCTCTGGGATTGGGGGGAAGTGCTGCTGGAACAGGCTTAAATACTCACCCTGAATACTCTCAAAAAGTTGCTGAAATTCTCTCGGAATTAATCGACCACCCCCTGAAACCAGCAAGGCATTTAATGGCTGCTATGCAGAGTATGGCACCGTTTGTAAATGTCTCCGGTGCGCTGCGAAATCTCGCTCAGGATTGCGTTAAAATGTCCCATGACTTGCGTTTGATGGACTCCGGGCCGAAAACGGGTTTGAAAGAAATTCAACTGCCTCCTGTGCAACCTGGTTCGTCTATTATGCCGGGAAAATACAATCCTGTGATGGCAGAAATGACTTCGATGGTGTGTTTTCAAGTTATGGGTTACGATAGCGCGATCGCCCTTGCCGCCCAAGCAGGACAATTAGAATTGAACGTGATGATGCCCTTAATCGCCTACAATCTGATTCACAGCATCGAAATTTTAGGCAACACCATCAGCGCCCTGACTACCAAATGCCTCGACAAAATTGAAGCAAAGGGCGATCGGTGTCTCGCCTACGCAGAAGGCAGTCTCGCCCTCGTTACCGCCCTCAACACTCACATCGGCTATCTCAATGCCGCCGCCGTCGCCAAAGAATCCCTAGAAACGGGAAAATCTTTACGGCAAATTGTGCTAGAACAGGGTTTAATGAGTGCAGAAGACTTGGCAAAAGTTCTAGATTTAGAGAAAATGAGTGCGATGCCAGAAAATCGGGCGGTTTCAACCGCTTCTTTTCAAACAAAACCCGCCTCCGCAGGTTGAA
>JBBSNU010000518.1:0-4146 GCA_038260455.1 Chroococcales cyanobacterium
AGCTGCTTTTCAATGTTTGCTGTCAAACTATCTGTCTGTTCCAAATAAGGCTGCATCTTTCCTAATTTTTTTGATAAATATTTATACATTCCCGGACGCAGAAACCGGGTTTTTCTCGAAGATTCTCGGTTGAGGGCGATCGATCGGGCGTGGAAAAATCAGATTGGCGATCGCCCGCAGAGTGCATCTGTGTCGCACTCTTGACTGCAATCAGCTTATATTATCAGGATCTATCCCCAACTCTCGCAATCGTTCAGCTAGGCGATCGGCGCGCTGCGCTGATTCCTTCACCTGTTCTTCAGGAGTCAGATAACGTTTTCCATCAGCATCGTACCAATACAACCACTCCCTTGTCACCCCAGAATAATTGCCCCTTTCACAGCCAATTCCCAAACCAATTTCTGGCATCCAAACAAAATTTCCTGGCTGTAACTCATACTTACCCTTGACTAACTTATGCACTTCCAAACGGGGTTTGCGGCGGCGGCGAGAAGAATAAATGACATAGTAAAGTACGCCTAAACTTTGATATTCTTCCAATTTGGCGGTATATTCGTTGCGATAAGTTGGGGAAACAACTTCGAGGACAAAAGTTGGCATCACTTTTTCCTCCCACACCGCATAACTTGGACGCAATTCTTCATCGTAAAACCGTTGCACCCCTAAACTCAAGAAAGCATCTGGCACAATCGGAGGTTTTTCCGGGTGATGGTAAAGACCCATATCTATGCCAAAAAACCAGTCCATGCGTTCCGCCCAAAGTATGAGCAATATTGCTTTTAGCAATCCTGGGATTAATTCTTGCAGTTCGTTATCCACTGGTGTTTCATCTGAGTCTGGTAGTTCGTCTGCTGAGGGCCAGTGTGTCGGGAAGTTGTAATTTAACATGGCGGCTTTCCTCAAAACTAATTAATATTATAGTCTTTATTTGTTTAGATATAATTATTGATTTAGTGAAAATTTTAACGAACCGCGAAGACGCAAAGGACGCGAAGGAAGAGAAGGCAGAAGATAGGTAATATTGACTTACTCGATCTGAAATAATTTTTGTAAAATATCGGCTGAGAGTTGCGCGATCGACTATACTAAGCGAATCATTCGGTTCTAATGGGGAGCAGCCATTAGAAGAAACGGGGAAAGTTCGGTGTAAGTCCGGCGCTGTCCCGCAACTGTAATGAAAGCCATGTCGCTTTCTGAGTCAGGATGCCCGCCGATGTGTTTGTTTACATAGTCTCATCTGCGAGGTTCAGCGTGAAGGCCAGAAATCGGAAATTAGTCAGCCTGGGATTGATGGCTGGCTTAAGTTGTTATATTGTCCTAGCATCGGCAACGCCCGCTGCAGCTATGCACATTTCGGAAGGTTTTTTGCCGGTGCAATGGGCGGCGTTTTGGTGGATAGTGGCGTTACCTTTTTTTCTAGTTGGTTTGCGATCGATCGCCCGGATTACAAAAGAACACCCGGAACTTAAACTGCTGTTAGCTTTGGCGGGTGCGTTTACTTTTGTGCTTTCTGCTTTAAAAATTCCTTCGGTAACGGGCAGTTGTTCTCACCCGACGGGTACTGGTTTGGGTGCGATTTTATTCGGCCCTTCGGTGATGGCTGTACTCGGCGCTTTAGTGCTGCTTTTTCAAGCGGTTTTGTTGGCCCACGGCGGCTTGACAACCCTGGGAGCAAATATGTTTTCGATGGCGATTGTTGGCCCTTTTGCTGCGTATTTTGTCTATCATTTGCTGTTGCGAACTGGTAGTCAGCGGGCGGCAATTTTTTGTGCTTCGGCTTTGGCAGATTTGCTGACTTATGTGATGACTTCGATTCAATTAGCATTGGCTTTTCCCGCAGCAAGCGGCGGTTTTATGGCTTCGTTTATTAAGTTTGCTAGCATCTTTGCTATTACTCAAGTACCCCTGGCTATTAGTGAGGGATTGCTGACTGTATTAGTCTGGAATTGGCTGCATTCCTACGGAAAGCCGGAGTTGGAAACTTTGAAATTATTGAGACAGGAGTCATAAAGTCGTGAATCAAAAGCCTACAAAAAATCAGCAAGCTAGTTCGCGACAAAATTGGTTATTGGTTGGTGCTGTGGTTGTTCTTGCTGTTATTCCTCTGGTATTTGTGCGGGGTGAATACGGCGGTTCCGATGACCAAGCTGAAAAAGCAATTAGCGAAATTCAACCGGGGTATGAACCTTGGTTCAAGCACTTCTTTGAACCTGCTAGCGGCGAAATTGAAAGTTTGCTGTTTGCGTCTCAAGCGGCGGTGGGGGCTGGCGTAATTGGCTACGTGATTGGGTTGTATAAAGGCCGATCGCAATCTCGGCAGAATTCCGATCGCAAAACCTTGAAATGAACCATCAAATTGATAGTCTGGCTTATACAAATCGCTTGCGCGGTTTGCCGCCATCTCACAAACTATCATTTGCGATCGCCCTATTAATCCTGTCTCTAGTTTCCCATGCAGCGGTGCAGTTGTCGATCGCCCTGTGGTTGACAATCTGGATCGTCGTTTATGCGGGAATTCCGGCGAAACTCTATCTGCGGTTGCTCTGGCTACCGTTGATGTTTTTGCTGACGAGTTTGCCTGCGTTGGCGATGGGTGCCGTTGCGGGCGATCGAATCCCGGAAATTCAGTGGGATATTTGGCAAGGTTGGGGAATTAGCATCGGCACTTTTTATCTCTATGTGAGCCGCACTGGAATATACCAAGTGAGCTTACTGTTTGCCCGCGCCTTCGCATCCACAAGCTGTATGTATTTCATCCTGTTGACAGTGCCATTTACCGAAATCTTGCAGATTCTAAGACAATTACGCTGTCCAGAGTTAGTCACAGAACTGCTATTACTAATGTACCGCTTTATTTTTAGCTTATTGGCGATCGCCGACGAACTTTGGACAGCCCAAAACTCCCGCTGCGGCTACCGCACTTGGAAGCGGGGAATGCACAGTTTAGGCATTTTAATCGGTCAATTGCTGCTGCGAACTTTAGAAAACTACCGTCAAGTTTCCCTGACTTTAGCCTCGCGCGGCTTCAATGGAGAATTGCGCGTTTGGAATTCTTACCCTTACAAACCCTCCCGCAGATATACATTTGAAGCCGTGTTTGGCTGCACGGTTTTAACCCTGTTAAGTATTGTCAGGATACCGGGCGGTTGAAAGCAGGTTTATACAGAAAAAACCTGCGGCTCGACTAACCGCAATAACCAAGGTTCGTAGTGCGGACTTCAGTCCGCTTGCTTGCGGACTTCAGTCCGCTTGCTTGCGGACTAAAGTCCGCACTACGAACCGTTTTTGTTATGGTAATCTATGGGACATTGTTTGATTTTATGGCAGCACCCTACAACTTATAACTTAAGTAAACCGTATTGGGCTATATAGTGCGAGCGTCCCCGCTCGCGAGTACAATACGCGAGCGGGGACGCTCGCACTATAAAAAAAATGCTTTTTGCAAAACACCAGATGCTCCCGTCTCATCTCTCATCCGATCAATATGACTTTTATGAACTAAACCAATGAATTTTATGAATTGACCTTACTAGAAACCTATTGAATAATAGCTATCAATAGCTGTTCAGTAGGAATCATATTATGAATAAGCGGCAGTTCAAAAAAATACTTTATTTCTTCACCACCTTATTGACCATATTTCTGGTCACAGTCACTCATGTAGCCGCCCAACAACTACCATTTTACTGGGAGAATATCAACGTCCTAATCGACGTTCAGACCAACGGAGATATGTTAGTCACCGAAACCCAAAAATATGTATTCACAGCCGACTACAACACTGAACAATATCGCTATATTCCTTTAGATAAAGTCGATGAAATCAAAGATGTCACCGTTGCCGAAAATAATCAAACCATTCCTAGTACAACTGGAATTGATGAAAACAATCAACTGTGGATTCGCTGGCAACATCAATTAAAAGCGCCAGAATCACATACCTTTGTTATCAAATATCGTGTAGTAGGCGGATTGCAGCTACATGATCAGTATACTCAAGTTTATTGGAAAGCCATTTCATCAGGTCGTAAAGCCCCGGTAAATGCCGCAAAAGTTAGAGTGAAATTACCAGAAGCTTTGTCAGGTAAAGTCCTTTCATTTACGAATTTTGGTACGCCAGCTACCCCCCGTCAAGTAGATGCTAAA
>JBBSNU010000519.1:0-4139 GCA_038260455.1 Chroococcales cyanobacterium
TAGATGTTTTTTTTACTTGCTAATCTAATTATAGAACAACATTCCAATCAGTTGTGTAAAGAAATATTAAAGGCGGTTGAAACCGCTACCGAGTTCCTCCCCATGTCTAAAGCCAGGGGCTTCCCTCTCGTTTTTTGGTGACTTTAACCTCGTACCCCAGCACCAATGTCATCAGCTTGGTTTCTTGTCACAGACTAGCATAATATCGTGTCCGGTCGATTGACTGATCTCGCGATTGGTTCGTAGTGCGGACTTCAGTCCGCTTCATACATATCCGTTTTTGTGATGGTAATCGATCGGACATGATATAAAATCCTAGGCTTCTCATCGCTGTTACCTGGTTTATGCGGTATTGTTGAGAAGCGTGTAATATGTAGGTTAAACCCAACTTCATAAACTGTTATTTATTAATCTATCGGAAGTTAGAAATTTTGGCTAAATTTTATGTATATTAGGGTACAAATATTACCTGCTAGCGATCGGATAAGTTTAAAAAAGGCGAAGTTTGTCAAATTAAAGGGCAACAAAAAGTAGATCGCAAGTTTTCTCTATTCTACAAAATAAAAGACTAAAACTAGATCGGTTTTAATACCGCTTAAAAAAAATTATGTAATGGCATACAAGCTTCAAACCCTTAATTCATCAGCCATTCCCAAATATTCAATTCTTCCATCTAAAATCTCAGATGGTGTAACCCCCTACCTGCCAGTTAAATCTTTTTACAAGGTCGATCGGCATTTTAACCGCTTTTGAACCAAGCGTCCAAGCAAAGCGCCTCCTGAGAACGAAGTCATCCTTCAGATAGAAGTAATGGCATAAAAACTAAGTTAGATTTAGCAATAATAGCAAGTCTAACAATATTAACTTATCTCCAAATTTCACTTCGGAAAAAAGCAGATAAGCCTGTTCTTTTTGCGCCCTAGCAGTTGCTCGCTCGTCTGTGAATGCGAGGCTGGCTCCTTTAAAAAAAATCTCAGATTGACGCTGGCAACTTTCAGTAAGACAATGCTGAGAAGGATATTTTAGTGGCAAATTTTAATTAACAAATTCTTGAGGCTAATTATGTCCCCCCCACAAAACTCAGTAAAAAATAATTATAACAATAAAAGTCGAGCATGGGAGATTCGATTTACCTCTATAGATCCCGCCAAATCGCCCTCTCAATTCGCTCCATCAAGCGCCTTGCGCGCCAACTTATCAAAAGCTGCTGTTTTAGATGTACCGGATCTAGTTTGTCTGTCTCATTTGCGGTGGAATTTCGTCTGTCAGCGTCCGCAACATCTCTTAAGTCGCTGCGCCAAAAATCGTCGCGTATTCTTTGTAGAAGAACCGATTTTTAGCGCTACTGGAGATTGGCGGCTTGATGTCAGCATCCACGAAAGCGGAGTCTGGGTAATAGTACCGCAACTGAACGAAGGAATTAGCAAAGAAACAGCACAAACGGCTCAGCAAGCCATGCTAGACGATTTGTTTCAAGCAGCAGAAATTAATAACTACATCCTCTGGTATTACACACCATTGGCTGTCAGTTTCACAAACCACTTAAAGCCGCTAGCTGTAGTCTACGACTGCATCGACGAACTCTCAGCATTTCACGGCGCGCATCCCGATTTCACAGCAAATGAAACTCAATTATTAAAGCGCGCCAGCATCGTATTTACAGGCGGACACAGCCTCTACGAAGCAAAACAGCACCAGCACACAAACATTCATGCTTTCCCCAGCAGCATCGAAAAAGAACACTTTGCTAAAGCCCGGAATCTTTCGGAAACACCTGCGGATCAAAAAGACATTGCTCACCCACGTTTGGGTTTTTTTGGCGTTATAGACGAACGCATGGATATCGAACTGCTGGGCGGCCTTGCTGCTGCGAGGCCTGACTGGCATTTAGTCATAATTGGGCCAGTGGTGAAAATCGACCAGGCAACTTTACCAACTCACCCAAATATACACTATCTCGGCGGCAAATCCTATCAAGAACTACCAGCGTACATTGCGGGATGGGATATAGCAATGCTACCGTTTGCGATTAACGAATCGACTAAATTTATTAGTCCGACTAAAACTTCAGAATACCTGGCGGCCGGCAAACCAGTGATTTCTACTTCGATCCGCGGCGTGGTGCAGCCCTACGGAGAAAACGGTTTGGTTCGGATTGCGAGCAATGTTGCAGAATTTGTTGCCACTGCGGAAGAAATCGTGAGTGAAAGTTCGGACGATCGCACCAAGTGGCTGAGCGAAGTAGATGCTTTTTTGGCAGACAGTTATTGGGACAATACCTGGGGCGAAATGCTGGGGTTGCTCGAAAGTGCGATCGCAGGCAAAAAGCAGAGATCCAAAGGTTTGATACAAGTTTTAAGTTAGGGGAATTGAGGTTTAAAGCTCAATTCCCCTAACTTACCTTTTTCCCAATTATAAATGACATTTTTGCCAATTACCAGAGTTTTTTTAATGTTTGATTATTTGATTGTTGGAACAGGATTTGCAGGTAGCGTCATTTTCAAAAAACTAGCAACTCAGGCGGAAAAAACAGTCTCGATAATTGATACCAGCAACCTACACCGACGGCAACACGATCGTGTCGATTCCTATTTCAATTATTGTAACGGTAAACTTCCTTACCGTTGCTTGAAATTCAAGCACGAAACGCTGAACGTACCCGTACACCAAACAGCACCGATGCTAAATTACCCCAACGAGCATTTATATACTCGCTGTACGGAGTTTAAATACTTCACGCGCCGAGAGCATCAAAAAACTAGCATTGTCTGCGAATATCCCCAAGCTGAGGGAGACCCTTACTACCCGATGCCGCGTCCGAAAAATGCCGAAATTTACCATAAATATAAGGCTTTGGCTGATGCGACTCCGGGCGTTTATCTTGGGGGAATGCTGGCGACTTACAGGTATTGCAACATGGATCGAGTTGTCGCTCAAGCTCTGACCACTTATACTCAAATTACTGCTAAGCCGGTGATTGAATTGGTGGCAAATCTCAAGGGTGATGCCTCTAATTTAAAGTCGTCGAATCAAGTTACTTACTCAACCGCAGCTTCTCTAGAAGTCGCGGCTGTCAACGGCAAGGGGAAACCTACTAGCAAGTAGCTGCAAGCTGGCAGTTGCTGGTAAAAATGCCAGGTGCGCCACAAGCATCCTAGGGGCGTGTTCATCAAAAGTTCTCTAATTATTCAAACAAGTGTTGAGGTGAAAATGAACGTGATCGTTAAAGTTGTTTTGTCTCATGAGGTTTTGGAAAAATCTCAATTTCATAAGTTTCAACAAGAAATAGAGCGCTTGATTGAAAGCGGCGGCAAAATTATTATGCTGGATTTCTCAAATATCAATTTCCTGAACAATTCTGAGTTAATGGCTGTAGTGGCGATCCTGAAATTAGTGAGAGACAGCGCTTCTATACTTTTGATATCGGCGATGAATGAACAAGTAAAAATGCTATTTGAACTCACGGGACTCCAACAAATCTTTCAGTGTTTGCCTGCGGAAGAGGTTCCTCTCAAAAGTGACCTAGCTGAACCTTTAGCTTTAACAGTAGAAGCCCCGCGCTCTACCGCTTCGGTGAGCGACGGGATGAATACGAGCGAGGCGACGATTGCCCGTCTAACAAAACCGACAGGCACAGCCCGCCGAGAAAGTTGGACGGGCATGAGGAGATGAGCAAATCTTCATCCTTGTCTAGCCTTTGTATCTATGTTATCATGGTTCTAGTAAGTACGATAAAAGCCAGAAGTGTTAAAGGCAGTCAAAGTCAGAATCTATCCCAACGAGGAACAACAAAGCCATCTAGCGCAAGCTTTTGGCTGTGTTCGTTGGGTGTGGAATCAGTCATTGGCTACCATGTCCCAGACTTATAAAGAGACTGGGAAGGGCATATCTGCTTTGACAATGAAGAAACAGATTCCTGTTTGGAAGACTGAGTTTGAATGGCTCAAAGAGTGCTATTCCCAATGCCTTCAGTCTTCGGTACTGAATTTGTCTCAAGCGTTTATTAACTTCTTTGATGGTCGCACTGGGTACCCAACTTTCAAGAAACGCCACGGCAAACA
Organism: Chroococcales cyanobacterium; assembly: GCA_038260455.1. Lineage (GTDB taxonomy): Bacteria > Cyanobacteriota > Cyanobacteriia > Cyanobacteriales > Microcoleaceae > Microcoleus. The sequence goes on from JBBSNU010000519.1 coordinate 4,062, forward strand.
ATCGATTCAATTCCCGCAGAACGTTAAAGTCAAAGGCGACGATGAGATTAAATTCCCTGGTAATCTTGGCGTGGTTAA
>JBBSNU010000520.1:0-4138 GCA_038260455.1 Chroococcales cyanobacterium
AATTAACACTGTATGCGATCGCAGTGATTCTTGCAAATCCAAAGGATGAATTCGCCCATATTTATCGACTGGTAATCGCGTTATTTCCCATCCCAATTCTTCGAGTTGTCGCGCCGTTTCTGATACTGCCGAATGCTCTACGCTGGAAATAATGATATGCTGCGGTTTTGTATAAAGACGGGCAACTCCCATAATTGCTAAATTGTCCGCTTCAGTGCCGCCACTCGTAAAAATCATCGATTCCGGTAGCGCATTAATCAGGCTAGCAACCTGCATTCTCGCTAATTCTAAAGCAGTCGCCGCCCTTTGTCCCCACTCGTGCAAACTAGAAGGATTTCCCCACTGTTGAATGAGAGCTTTTTGCATAGCATCAATTGCTTCTGGGCGTGTAGGTGTTGTGGCGCTATAGTCGAGGTAAATTTGCATAATTTTAAAGGAAGAAGGAAGAAGGAAGAAGGAAGAAGGAAGAAGGAAGAAGGAAGAAGGAAGAAGATATTGAATTGAGCTGAACTTATTGCATAAATCTTGGATTGATAGGTCAACCGCAGATCGACGCAGATTAACGCAGATGATTTCAAGTAATCTTTCTTTAAAAAGGTAGAGGATCGGGTTCTGATGATAACTGGCTTACACCCGTATAAGCCGATTGCAGTTTATCAAAAATGTATTCAAAAGCTTCTTCAAAGTGTCTGGGTTCATCAATGAGAATCTTGAATTGGTGACCCCAAGGATAAATATTCACAATGAAATTGTCAATAACTTTGCTAATGTCAAAATATATTCTGACTGTTTTTCGATCGCCATTTTCTGGATTTGCCGGATCTTCGCAAACATGGATGTCAACGTCAAAATGCAGTACGCCATTTTCATGAAAGTTCAGATTGTTTTTTTCGATTGCACATTCCAAATAATCGCTGAATTGCTGGATAAAAGTATCACTAAAATCCAAACAAGCTTGGCGGGATTCGCGATATGCTTGCCGGGATATGGCGTAAGCTGTGCAAAGTTCCTCAAATTTCGACATAGCAATTACCAGTTTTAACGGCTGAATATCTCAAATATTAGCTCGCAACCGCAATATTTTCAACAAAGTGTTGAATTGATCGGGTAAAGGTGCGATCGCCTCAATCAACTCTCCAGTTAAGGGATGCTGCAATTGTAGCCGCCAAGCGTGGAGGGCTTGTCCGGTTAAATTTACGCCGATGGAACGGTTGGAACTATACATCGGGTCGCCGATAATGGGATGTTTAATTTCGGCTGTGTGGACGCGAATTTGATGGGTGCGACCTGTTTCTAATTGATAGTGGAGTAAGCAATAGTTGCCGATTCTTTCTTTGATTGTCCAGTGAGTAACTGAGGGGCGGCCGCCTTTTTCTTCTGGTACTACTGCCATTTTTTTGCGGTCTGTGGGATGCCGGCCGATTGGTAGGTCTATTGTGCCTGTTTCGGTGTTAGGAACTCCGTAAACTACGCCTAAATATTCGCGGCGGGCGGTTTTGCTTTTGAGTTGGGCTTGCAGGTTTTGGTGGGCAATGTCGGTTTTGGCGATCGCGATCGCACCTGTTGTATCTTTGTCTAATCTGTGGACGATTCCGGGCCGCTGAACTCCGCCGATTTCTGCTAGGGGACAGTGGGCTAAGAGGGCGTTGACTAAGGTGCCGTCTTGATGTCCGGCGGCTGGGTGGACGACTAATCCGGCTGGTTTGTTGATGATAATTAGGCTGTCGTCTTCGTAGAGAATGTCTAGAGGAATTGCTTGGGGTTTTAAGGTTGTGGGCTGGGCTTCGGGTAAGGTGAGGTGGATGCGATCGCCCGTTTTTACTGATATTTTTTTCGAGGTGCAGGTTTGGTCGTTGACTTTGACGTGGCCTTGTGATATGAGGGTTTGCACGCGCGATCGGGATAAGTCTGGTATCTGGTTTGACAGCCAAATATCTAATCGCTGAGTGGCATTAGTTTGGTTAAATTCCTCTGTATTTTCTACCGTGTACATCTGTGGCGCAGTCTCTGTTTCTATCATTTAATTTTTACTATTTTTGCCGATTTTATCAAGCAGGAATTACGCAAAGATCAGACGGCGGTTGAAACCGCGCCTATAAAGACAAAACCCGCCTCCGCGGGTTGAAGACGAAGGCAATTAAAATTACGTTATCCTCTTCAGTCTGCGGAGGCGGACATCGTTTGTATAGCAGCGGTTTCAACCGCCGTCTTCTCTTTTATCCTAACATCTTTAAGTAAAATTGTCAATTCTAGCGACAATTATCGCAGTGGCCGCACCGCATTGATTGAGATTCCTTGGTAAAGCCAAAAGCTTGCAGCAAAAATTGCCACCTGCACTTTCGATGTTTGAGATATTGTGCCATTTCTGCAGCCGCGGTAAAATTTTGTTTTGCGCCTTTTTGCTGTGCGGATTTGTCGATCGCATAATTGAAAGGATCTTGCCATGTTAATTGTCCGCTGCTGTGCAAGATAGAAAGGGCGATCGCGCTTTCGGGAAATTCCCGCGACACAGCATCTACATCGCCTTTAACTGGCAGTTGTTTGGCCAACTGCTGCGCTTCTCGGTATTGCGATCGCAATTTATCTTGAAAAAATTGTGCTCTTTGTTTGTCATCGGGATAAAGCAAGCCTGTCGGTTCACTAATCAACGTCAGGGCGATCGCCGATTTGCCGTCGCGTCCGCCTCTACCAATTTCCTGAATGTATTCCGATAATAGCAAAGGTGCTTGAAAGTGAACAACCCACCGAACATCCGGCTTATTAATTCCCATCCCGAAAGCACAGGTACAAATCACAAATTTAAGATCGTTATTTAGCCAAGCTGTTTCTATGTTTCGGCGCGATTCAGGACTCAAACCTGCATGATAAGCTGCGGTTTTATAACCTGCATCTTCCAGCAAATTAGCCAAATTTTCGCTATCTTTTCTAGTGCGGACGTAGACTAAACCTGCTTGTTTTGGTCGAAATTTAATAAAATTTAATAACTGTTGTTTGCGTCCCCTCGGTGTCCAGACAGTCTGCACTTGCAGGTGCAGGTTAGAACGGTAGGGACTTAGCAGAAATGCTTCGGGCTTGTGCAGTTGCAAGACATTTTTGATAATTTTTTGTGCTTCCGGGTTGGCGGTAGCGGTGAAAGCTGCGATCGCAATTTTACTACCTTCCGGTTTAGCTTTCAACAAAGCCGATCGCACTGTTCCCAAACGACGGTAAGCTGGTCGAAAGGTATCGCCCCACTGCACTAAACAGTGAGCTTCGTCTAATATTAAACCGTTGATTTGGATATGCGGTTGACTGATAATTTCCCAAACTGGTTTGCTGAGCAATGTTTCGGGAGACAAATACAACAATCTCAACTTGTTTTGTTGCAGCGATTGCATTGTTTGTCGGCGCTGCTGTGCGGGCATTTGACTGTGGAGGAGGGAAGCGGGCAAATTGCGATCGCGCAATTCTTGCACTTGATTTTCCATCAAGGCGACTAACGGCGAAACCACCAAAGTCAAGCCTGTTTGTAACAAAGCTGGCAGTTGAAAGCAGATTGATTTGCCGCCACCTGTCGGCATAATTATAATTGTATCTTTTCCTGCTAACAAACTGCCGACGATTTCTGCTTGCGGCGGCCGAAAGTCGTCGTATCCCCAGATTTCTTTGAAGGCGGCGCGGGCTTGATTTAATGATGTTGGTTCTGGTTGGTATTTCATTTGGTTTATTCCCAAATCAGACGTGTCAATTATACCTGAGTCCGTAGGGTGCGTCAGCAAAAGTCTGAGCTGTGTTTAGCAAAGATTGTATGACTGACGCACCCTACAATAACTTCTGGATGTACTTTCGACAGTGTTGCAATGTTTTGAGATTCTTTGTTTCATCTCAATTCCATTTGTATCGGATTGATTTAACCGCAGAGAACACAGAGAACGCAGAGAAAGAGAATAGAGAGTGGAATAATTCTATTCTATAGGCTGGCAAATCTCCAAATCTCTCTTGAGTAATCCAAAATCCAAAATCTAAAATTCCCTAAGACTCTTCACCGTCTCGGCGGCCGAGCTCGTACACACCGCAGCCAATACAGGCGATCGTCCCCATAGATACCGCCCAACCAGTACCGAGAGAAAATTCTACGCCCCAATTGCACAATCCGCCC